>NZ_JAPEHZ010000145.1 GCF_028823685.1 Tenacibaculum sp. L6
TAAAGCATATGAGCTATTTAATATTGTAAAGTCATCGGGCTGATAATAAGCTCTATAAACATCACTATCAGAAGGTAGTGAAATAACATTATTCAAGATTGTCAAACCATCTTTTGGGGCATAATAATTTAAGCCTTGATTTTTGAAACTACAGGTAAGACAAGGTAATGTGTATGTATCTGTAGGATTTGTTTTTAGTTCACTTGCTTTGTACGGTACTTTTTTAGTCTTTAATTTTTCAAACAAGTCTCCCATTTTGAATTCTCCCCACTCAATATTTTTCAACTTTTCATTGAGTGGGGTTAGTGCTTTCCCAATTCTTCGTCAACGGTATTTTGTTTTAGCAGTGTACTTATTTCCCAAGAGAGATAGTCACTTACCGTCTTTTTAAATTCTGGTAGTGACGGTTTTTTGTCAATAGGTGCTGACTGATTCCAATCTGCTCCATTCTTTGGGTCAATATGTCCTTCGTAGTATTCCCTTTCTGTAAAAATGTTGAGCTTACTTTTTCCAAAACGTACTAAATCAACTACTTCTTGGTAACGCTCTTTTGCTTGGTCGGTATCTTTTAAATTATTTTTTGCCTTTTTTCTGTTTGCTCTTGAGTAGCCATCATTAGAAAAATCTATGAATTTTACTACCTCGTCTTTATGGTGTTTTTCGTTTACTTTGAAGACATAGATTCTAGTTTGAACACTAGATTTACCAATAAAAATATCTAATGGCATTTTGATACTTGCTAAAAGCGTGTGTTTAGACAAAATTCTTTTGTTGTAGTCAATTGCTTTTCCTGAACCTGATGAGTTTTGAATAATGATTGCTGCGTAGCCTTTATTCATCATATCTAAGGCTTTTTCCACAAAGTTCATCCCGTTACCTGAAGCAGAATAGGGTGGATTTAAAATAAAGGCATCCGCAGGGAATTTTGTGTCTGTTTTACCAAAGCCATATTTTCCATCAAAGTCTTTTATTGAGTCTGTGTTTAAAATGTTAGAACTACCGTCTCCCATTAAAATCATGTTTAGAATTGCTAACATATAAACACTTGAAAGCAACTCTAAACCAAGTAATTGTTCGGCTTTTATTTGGATTTCCTTTTTTG
>NZ_JAPEHZ010000146.1 GCF_028823685.1 Tenacibaculum sp. L6
AATTTCGTAACTTCTTTTTGTATCTACTAATTCTAAATCAAATTCCCAATTTTCATATTGCATACCTATTTTAAAGTGTTAAATCCATATGATGGAAAAGTTTTTCCAGCACAAAATCTTTCTGCAGAATTAGCTTTACTAGGTAAAATTACCAATGATATTGATGTATTGTTATTGAATAAAGAGACGAATGCTATTATGAGAGTTTTACTGAGTGGAAGGCCTATAATAGATAATGAAAACAATATAGCTGCCGTTGTTGTAACTATTAAAGATATAAGTAGGTATAAAAGATTAGAGACGGAATTAGAAAAAAAAGATCAAGAGTCAAGAAGGAGAATTGGATTTAAAAGTAATCAATCAAAAAAGGAGGAATAATATCATCGTTGAGTTACTTGCAAAAACTATTTTCCTTTAGTTTTTTGGTAGTGGTTTGGGGGGGGGCGATAAGCAAAGGAGGTTTCTAATAATGTTAGTTTTATTGATGTTTGCAAGGGAAGTGTTTGCTTTTGTGGTTTTTACGAAACAAAAAAGCTTCACAAAAAGTGAAGCTTTAAAGGTGGTCCCACATGTACTTCGTTAATAGCTCGTTTTAAAACACATTTAATGACAATTGTTAGTTTGTCAGTAGTGTCAGCAAGAATAATACTCTACGTCATTAAATAAATTTTAAAATAATTCAGAATTATTCAAACAAAAAGCACCCTACAAAACACCCTTGTTTGGTATATGATTCGCATTGTTTTTAATATAAAGTTGTAATAAAAGTAATTTAAGATGAGTAATTTAACATTAAAAAACACACACGGAGTAATTAGGTTTAGTTTAAAAGATTCTATAAAAAGTTTAGAATTAACCCCTAAAAAAGAAAGTTTAATAGTACTATACTTCTCCTCAAAAGGAAATAGGTTTAAAAAAAGCTTAGGCTATAAATGTTCTTTTAAATATTGGGATCAGACAAAGCAAAGGGTTAAAACAGGCAAAGGAATGATGTCTAATGCTTACCAAGTAAATGCGTTTATTAATAATATACAAGCCTATGCGGAGGAAGAGTTATTAAGAATGAGGAAAGAATATGGTT
>NZ_JAPEHZ010000147.1 GCF_028823685.1 Tenacibaculum sp. L6
TCTTCTCCCGAAGTTACGAGTCTATTTTGCCTAGTTCCTTAGCCATGAATCTCTCGAGCACCTTAGAATTCTCATCCCAACTACCTGTGTCGGTTTACGGTACGGGTTCTTATAACCTGAAGCTTAGAGGTTTTTCTTGGAAGTTTTTAGGCACACTATCCACGCATCCGAAGACTTGTGGTACTATCACACTTCAGCTAAACCAGCGGATTTGCCTACCAGTCTAATACCTAAATGTTTCAACGAACTATTCCGTCAGTTCGCGGTGCTTTCACTACTCCGTCACCCCATCGCAGTTATAAGAAGTACAGGAATATTAACCTGTTGTCCATCGACTACTCCCTTCGGATTCGCCTTAGGTCCCGACTAACCCTCAGCTGATTAGCATCGCTGAGGAAACCTTAGTCTTTCGGTGAGGGGGTTTCTCGCCCCCTTTATCGTTACTTATGCCTACATTTTCTTTTCTATACGTTCCAGCATGCCTCACAGCACACCTTCAGCACATATAGAATGCTCCCCTACCACTTTAATAAGTCCATAGCTTCGGTAATATGTTTATGCCCGATTATTATCCATGCTCGACCGCTCGACTAGTGAGCTGTTACGCACTCTTTAAATGAATGGCTGCTTCCAAGCCAACATCCTAGCTGTCTGGGCAGTCAAACCTCGTTTTTTCAACTTAACATATATTTGGGGACCTTAGCTGATGGTCTGGGTTCTTTCCCTCTCGGACATGGACCTTAGCACCCATGCCCTCACTGCTGAAAAACATTTTATAGCATTCGGAGTTTGTCAGGAATTGGTAGGCGGTGAAGCCCCCGCATCCAATCAGTAGCTCTACCTCTATAAAACTTTTATTCAACGCTGCACCTAAATGCATTTCGGGGAGTACGAGCTATTTCCGAGTTTGATTGGCCTTTCACCCCTACCCACAGGTCATCCAAAGACTTTTCAACGTCAACTGGTTCGGTCCTCCACTGTGTGTTACCACAGCTTCAACCTGCCCATGGGTAGATCACTCGGTTTCGCGTCTACTACTACTAACTAATCGCGCCCTATTCAG
>NZ_JAPEHZ010000148.1 GCF_028823685.1 Tenacibaculum sp. L6
TGAGTGATTTTAATAGTACTAACAATGTAATCGTAAAAATTAAATATTTAGCTGAATAAGATGGACTTAAAAACAGTTTTAGAAAAAATAGATTTTGTTAATAGATATAAGGAAATATGCGAAAATCATAATGATTTTGATGGTAGAGATAAAAATGTAGAAAAAAAAAATCAAAAGAAAATTTTAGACACATTTAACTATAAGTATAAATATTTTTCGAATGGTAGTTTTTATCAAATAAAGGAACAAGAAAACAATATTACTTTTCAGCTACACTTTGTACTGAAAAGAGGAATAGTTGAATCACTTATATATATATAGATGAGGAATTCATAGAACCAAATGGTAGACTAGATTTTTTACCGGAGAAATTAGGCATTCCATTTGAAAGACATAAGTACAATTTGTTTTTTTATTCTAGTGAAGAAGAACTAAGAGAAATCTTAGCTGATTTATTTTCTATTTATGAAGATTTTAAAACTGAAGTATTAAAGCAAAGTAAATAAATACAAACCACAACACGGTATATAAAAAATAGCAGTCAAGTACTAACTACAAAGTTTGTGCCTTTCTGCTATCTTTATTGTTAAACTAAAAGAACAGTATTTGTAAATCTGCTACTTTTCATATACCCAAACCGCCGTTAGCAATAATTTTGAAAAAAATGAGAGATTGGATAAGAAGAATTCTTGGAATTGACACATTAGATAAAACTATAAATGAAAGTAATTCTACAACACAAACGAAATTAGAGAACATTTCAAAACTATTGGAAACGAAAAATAATGAAATAGTAGCTCCTCTAATTGAACCAATATCTGAAATACAATTAAGCAATAAATCTGGCTCAATAGATTTTAAATTAGATAACAGTTTTAAACTTGACGAAAATTGGGCATTACTTAATTCAACAAATAAAACTGAAAATTTCTTTTCTCAAGCAAGTGGAGCTTCAGCAATCGCAGCAACAACTGCATATTCTACAACTGGATTATACACAGCAACAGCAAGCGCAAATAGTTTAATGACTTATGGAAAT
>NZ_JAPEHZ010000149.1 GCF_028823685.1 Tenacibaculum sp. L6
CTTTTTTTGCCTTTTTTCTAAACCTTTTTTAATACTTTAAAAATTAATGCTTTACAGCTGAAAGTTTTTTTTGATTTATGATTAACTATTAATTCAAACTGACAACTATACATACATATAGTTCTATATTGATAAAGTAACCTCACATCTGTATGTCTAATTGAATACACTATAAGTCAAATGAGAGGTTTTGTTTTTAAAATATTATTATCAGGAGTTAAATCTATAATAACAGATATGTAATGAAAAACAACTGTAACCCTTACTTTAAAAAATAGAGAAGGTTACAGTTACTTTATAAATAGAGTCCTTTTTATTTTACAACTCTTCAAAATAAGAGGAATAAGGAAAGCTTATTAGTTAAAGTAACCTATACAAAGCTTTGGTGCTTCTATTTCCAGTCTAAACATCAACCTTCAAGAAACTACCCCTGCACTTTTATTATTGCTTATAAAAAATCCTTACATCTTCTGCCTATAATTTTAATAAGTCGTCTTTTACTCTAACTCTTATTAAGTGCATTCCTTTTAAAAGGTTTTCAGGCATTTAAAGCACTATCTTTTGAAGTTCTAGCCCAAAATAATAAACTAAAATTTTGATTTGCATTCATAGTTAATGTCTTAAAATTAATAAATCAGTAAGACAAAAATCAAATTAACTATCTAACAATCAACTTTATAAAACTTAATCGGTTCCTCCAAACATATGATATATAAGTGTAACCGAAAGAGGAACCTTTTTAAACCAAATTAAATCATTTTAAATGTTGGCCTAAAAACTAGAAAACCTTGCAAATCATATAGTTTGCAAGGTTTTGACACATTTTAATTGTGCTTCCAGTGATCGCGACAGGATTCGAACCTGTGAGTATGTTACCAATATTTACAGTACTTTCAGAGTTATTTTATTTTTCTTCTACCTTAAATCATCCCCTATTATCTATAATTTATAAGGAATTTAATTTTTCAATAAAAATATCTTCTCTATTAGCTTTGTTATAGAATGGCATACCAATAA
>NZ_JAPEHZ010000014.1 GCF_028823685.1 Tenacibaculum sp. L6
AGCTTATCTATTGAGAAATTATATGAGTCTCGTTACGAAGCTTATGAAACAGGAGAAGTATTAGAGTACGATTCAAATAAAAATCCAAGTAAGGTTTTATTTAGACAAGAAGTTTACGATTGGGAAACAGATACTTATAGTATTGAAAATTATATTGCAGAAATGTTTTATGACGAAAATCCAAACATGTATTTTTCAACTTTAGAAGCAGCAGGAATTATTGATATTTTAGATGGAGTTGATATAAACTTTGGTGTAAACCCACAAGCGGCAGAAATAGTTAAGGCAAGGGCTTTATTTCCTGTAAACAACTTAACAAAAGTGATTTACAAAGATGCTGATGACAATATCAAAGGAACATTAACTATTGATTATACTTATGATGAAGATGGTTATCCAGTAAAAGGTTCAGGTTTAGTAGTTGGAGAAGATGAGTCAGTTAAAGCTGAAGTAAACTATAGTTATGATGAGTAGGTTTACACTATGATTTTATAAAAAAAAACCTCGACATTGTCGAGGTTTTTTTATGATTATTTTATTTGAAATATAAAAGGGATTCTGGCTTGAATTCCTTCTAGGTTTTTCATTTTATGAATGTTGTTGTATAGCTGATAGTTTTCATCACCCATTGTTTCTTTTAAGATTTCTTCTTTAGAAGCTTTCATAAAAGGATTCATTTGTAAAGCATCCTTTAAATCAGTTTTGTAGTGAGGATAGTTACGAACTCTATAGTTTTCAACTTCAGCTAATTCAGCAGCTACTTTAATAGCGTCTTCTAACCCTCCTAATTGATCAACTAAACCTTTTTCAATAGCTTCTTTACCTGTCCAAACTCTACCTTGTGCAATTTCGTTTACTTGCTCAAAAGTCATATTACGTCCTGTAGAAACACGATTAACAAAAGTAGTGTAGATTTGCTCAACTCCTTCTTTGGTAACATCATAGAACTTCTGATTCATCGGCTCAAAAACACTGTAAGAAGCACTATTGTTAGTAGATACTTGTTCCGCATTGATGCCAATATTGTCGGCAAACTGACTAAAATTTGGAATCGCACCAAAAACACCAATTGATCCTGTAATGGTTGTTGGTTCAGCGATAATTTTATCAGCATTACAAGCAATATAATAACCACCTGAAGCAGCTAAGTTACCCATAGAAACGACTAGAGGTTTTAGGTTTTTCTTTCTTAGTTAATTCTAGCTCACGCCAAATTAATTCAGAAGCTAAAGCACTACCACCAGGAGAATTTACGCGAAGAACGATAGCTTTTACATTATCATCTTTTCTAGCTTTTTTAATCGCTTTATTAATAATTCCTTGTCCGATATAATGCTCGTTTCCTTCTCCATACACAATATCACCTTGTGCATAAATCACAGCAATTTTATCTTTAGCAGTAGAAGAAATTCTTCCTTTTCCTGAGTTGATGTAATCTTCGATAGAAATAGTATTCACTTTTTCATCAGAACCTCCTGCTAGTTTTTCTTGGTATTCATCTTCATAGATAGAAGCATCAATAAGTTTGTTTTTTAAAGCTATTTCAGCATTTCTTCCGTTAGAATTATCAGCAATGTTATTTAATTCTTCAATTGAAATGTTTCTGCTATTACTAATATCTTCAGTGATTTCTGACCAAATTGATTTTAAGAAAGAGGTAGTTTGCTCGCGATTTGCATCACTCATTTTATTTTCTAAAAATGGTTCAACCGCACTTTTATATTTACCGTGACGAACTACTTCCATTTTAATACCGTATTTATCTTCGAAATCTTTGAAGTATAAAATTTCAGTTGATAAACCTCTAAAATCGATAGCCCCAACTGGGTTTAAGAATAAACTATCGGCAACAGAGCTTAAGTAATAATTTTTTTGAGTATAAATGTCGTTGTATGCATATATGAATTTACCACTCTCTTTAAACTCTTCTAATTTATTTCTAATGGCTTGCGTTTGTGCAATACCAGCATTTACAAAGGTTGTTTTTATACTAATTCCTTTAATTTTATCATCTGTCTTAGCATTTTCAATAGCATTAATGATTGTATTTAAGCTACTTTTCTTCTTTTTATTACTGTATTTAGCTAATATTTTTTCAAAAGGATCGTTTGAATCAGGAGAATAATCCTTAATAGGGTTAGATAAGTCTAACTCTAAAACTGAATTTTCTTTAACAAGAATCTCTTCTTCAGAACCACCAACAATAGTAGCGATAGCAAAAAAGAAAACAAATAGTAAAAAAAGGGCAATAAAAAAGCCAAGAACCGAGGCTAATAGATTTCTTAAAAATTTCATGTTATTGGGTTGATTTTTTGAGCAAATATACAGTTTTTACAAAGATGCTTTTTTGAGTAAAAATCACCTATTAAATCGAGTTGATCCAGCTCCTAAACTCATCTTGTATTTACGTTGAGCAAACTCAAAATAATTGAATAATTTGTAGTTTACTTCATAGCCATAATCAATATGCGGACTGTAATCAATCACATTTTCATAAATATTAGAATTGAATTGCAATGGATTTTGTGCTCGGTAATTCCATGTAATAACATACAAACGATTTTTATTTTCTAAATACGTTTGCGAATAATAACCATCTGGTTTGGCTATACTGTTTAAATAAGTAGTAAAACCAGGGTCTATGATAATAATTTCATATTCTAAACTGTCATTGGCAATAACAACAGGTTCTTCATTAGTATTTGAAGTGTTCTTTAAAGGAGAAGAGCCACAAGCCCACAGCATAATTCCTATAATACAGAGAGCTAAAATATGTTGTAGTGTTTTCATAATCAATATGAGTTTGTTAACTATAAAATTGCAAAAAATATTCCGAAATTCATTGATTTTTAACTTGTTTAACAGTAATTTTCAGCAGTAAATAAAAGATCATGAAGCAAAGATGTTTTTGGGTAGGAAATGACCCTTTGTATATAGAATACCACGATACAGAATGGGGAGTTCCTGTTTATGATGATGATAAATTGTTTGAGTTTTTAATTTTAGAAACCTTTCAAGCAGGATTGAGTTGGATAACTATTCTTAAAAAAAGAGAAAATTTTAGAAAAGCGTTAGACGATTTTAATTATCAGAAAATTGCAAAATATGGTGAAGAAAAGTATGAAGAGCTGTTACAAAATGAAGGAATTATTAGAAATAAGTTAAAGATAAAAGCTACAATTACCAACGCTCAATTATTTATGAAAGTGCAAGAAGAGTTTGGAACATTTTCTAAATATATTTGGAGTTTTGTTGATGGAGAGCCCATAAAAAATTCATTTGAAAAAAGAGAAGAAGTACCGGCAACAACAGCGCTTTCTGATGCAATTTCAAAAGATTTAAAAAAGCGTGGATTTAAATTTGTAGGATCCACAGTAATTTATGCTCATATGCAGGCTACGGGGATGGTAAACGACCATACAACAGACTGTTTCCGATACCATGAAGTTTAAATTTCGTAATTTTATCCTTCCAAAAAAATAAACTAAATATTATTATAAATGAAACTAAAACAAATGCTTTGTGCAGTTGTTGCAGCTGGAGTATTAACTTCATGCGGAACAGAAGCCAAAAAAGAGCCTAAAGTAGCTGAAAAAAAAGCAAAAGAGTTTGAATATGTTGTTGAGCAATTTGCTGATATAAAAGTGTTACGTTATCAGATTCCTGGTTTTGATGAGTTAACACTAAAAGAAAAAAAGTTAGTGTATTATTTAACGCAAGCTGGTTTGTCTGGTCGTGATATTATGTGGGATCAAAACTATCGTCATAATCTTGAAATTAGAGCAGCTTTAGAAAATATCAACAATAACTTTAAAGGTGATAAAGAGAGTGAAGAGTTTAAAGCATTTACAACGTACTTAAAACGTGTATGGTTTTCAAACGGAATTCACCACCACTATTCTAACGATAAGTTAAAACCTGAATTTTCTAAAGAATATTTTGAATCGTTATTAAAAGAAACTAACACTGAGTTATCTGTAGAAGCTTTTGAGGTTATTTTTAACGATAAAGATGCTAAAAAAGTAAACAAAAAAGCAGGAGTTGATCACGTATTGGCATCTGCAGTAAATTTCTACGGACCAGATATCACAAGTAAAGATGTAGAAGATTTTTATGCTAAAGCGGATAAAGGGCCAAAAGATCAACCAATTGAAGCAGGATTAAACTCGAAATTAGTTCGTGAAGACGGAAAACTAGTTGAAAAAGTATGGAAGTCTGGTGGAATGTACGGTCAAGCAATCGATAAAATTATTTATTGGTTAGAAAAAGCTAAAGAAGTAGCAGAAAACGAAAAACAAGCAAAAACCTTAGAGTTGTTAATCGAATACTATAAAACAGGAGATTTACATACTTGGGATGAGTATGCTATTGCTTGGGTTGAATCTACCGAAGGAAATATTGATTGGATTAATGGTTTTATTGAAGTGTATAACGATCCTAAAGGGTACAGAGGTTCGTACGAAAACATCGTACAAATCAAAGACTTTGATATGTCTAAAAAGATGAAGGTATTATCAGACAATGCACAATGGTTTGAGGATAATGCTCCGTTAGATCCAGCACATAAAAAAGAAAACGTAGTTGGGGTTTCTTACAAAACTGTAAACGTTGCAGGTGAGGCAGGAGATGCTTCTCCAAGTACACCTATCGGGGTGAATTTACCAAACAACAACTGGATTCGTCAACAACACGGTTCTAAATCGGTATCGTTAGGAAATATTATTGGTTCGTATAATAATGCTGGAGGAACAGGGCGTTTAAAAGAGTTTGCTAACGATCAAGAAGAAATCGACTTAGAAATTAAGTATGGTAAGTTAGCTGATAAATTACACACAGCATTACATGAGGTAATCGGACATGCTTCAGGTGTAATTAATGACGGAGTTGGTCAACCAAAAGAGACGTTAAAGAATTATGCTTCTACTATGGAAGAAGGTAGAGCGGATTTAGTAGGATTGTACTATTTAATGGATCCTAAATTACAAGAATTAGGATTGGTTGATAATTGGCAAGAAATGGGTAAAGCTGCCTACGATGGGTACATTAGAAACGGATTAATGACGCAGTTAATCAGAATCAATTTAGGAGATGATATTGAAGAAGATCACATGGTAAATCGCCAATGGGTATCAGCTTGGGCTTTTGAACAAGGAGCGAAAGATAATGTAATTGAAAAAGTTACTAGAGACGGTAAGACATATTATAACATCAATGATTATGATAAGCTTCGCGAAATTTTCGGACGTTTATTAAAAGAAACGCAAAGAATTAAATCCGAAGGAGATTTTGAAGCGGCAAAAGCATTAGTAGAAGGCTATGGAGTAAAAGTAGATCAAGAAATTCATAAAGAAGTTTTAGATCGTAACGCACAATTTACATCAGCTCCTTATAACGGATTTGTAAATCCAGTATTAGAACCAGTAATGGATGCTGAAGGAAATATTACCGATATTAATATCACGCAACCAGAAACATTTGAAGAGCAAATGAATTTTTACACTAAAAACTATAATTTCTTACCGACAAAAAATTAAGAAGTTAAAAGCTAAATAATAAAAACCGATTCTGAAAAGAATCGGTTTTTTATTTTATAATGGAGCCTTAAAAGGTTGTGTTATTTTGTTAATAGTTTAGATAAAAACAATAGTGCAATTACTACTGCTATTCCTATAGCCACGTACAAAGCTCCGTTCTGGTAGTGCTTTTTGTTGTTTTTAGCATCTTTTTTGTAGCTGAAATACATCAAAACGATAAAAGCTATTACAAATAAACTAGCAAAAATGATTCTGCCTGTAGTAAACATTTTAGCAGCAATAAGTATAAACATAAAATTGTATTTTTAGCAAAGTTAAAGAATGATTTTAGAATGAAAAAAACTAAAACAGCAATTATTTTTGCTGCTAGTTCAGGTGTAAGAAAAAGCACCATAAACTAATATAAAAACAGATTAATTACAATGAAGAAAAGAATAGCAGCAGTACACGAATTTCATACCGCTTTCGGATTAGGAATTAACAACGAACCAACGGCAAACATTAGCGAGGAACGAAACCTACTTCGTTACAATTTAATGAAAGAAGAGAATGAAGAATACCTAGAAGCAGCGCAGAATAACGATTTGGTTGAGGTTGCTGATGCCTTAGGAGACATGCTGTATATTTTATGCGGAACTATTATCGAACACGGAATGCAACACAAAATTGAAGAAGTGTTTAATGAGATTCAACGAAGTAATATGAGTAAGTTAGGAGAAGATGGAAAGCCAATTTATCGTGAAGATGGCAAGGTGCTTAAAGGACCAAATTACTTCAAACCAAAGATTAAAGAAATTTTAGATAAATAAAAAAGCTCCTCTTTTGAGGAGCTTTTTTTAATTTTGTTCCCTATGTTATTTACCCATAATTCGTTCTAATTCTGATGTTAAGGTTTTAACATTGTTAACCATTTTAATGATAACACCGTTAGAGTCTACAATTAAATGTGTAGGGTATTGCTTAACTTTTAGTTTTTTAGCCATGTAATCCTTTTGCTCAGGAATAGTAGGGTATTTAAACTCTTTAGTTTCTAAAAACTCAACTAATTCGTCTTTTTTATCAAAAGCTAAACTAACAAATTCAATTTTTTCATCTTTGTATTTGTCTACTAACTCATTTAATTCTGGGAATTCTTCTACACACACTTTACAAGTAATAAACCAACATTTAATAACTAATAACTTTCCTTTTGTGTCAGCTTTGTTATGTGCTTTTCCCGTTAAATCAACAAAATTATAATCTGGAAGTTTTTTTCCTTCCATTTTAAAATATTGATAGGCTATAGCAGCTTTACTAACAATAGATTTCTTTATTTTTTCGTCAGAAGTATCGTTGATGTTCGTAAGTTGATACTGTGTTTTTCCTTCATTTTCGTGTTTAACAGGAATGAAAGCACCAGTACGTAATAATGTTAGGAACATCCCTTTTTCAACAGCAGCTCCTTTTTCATCTAAAGGAGTATAGGTAGACATTAAATCAATATTGTCTTTTGTATAGGCTTCCCAATTATCAAAACTCTTTTGAATGTTGTTAGAGTCGTAAGAAGTTGAAGTATTTGTTTCAACTTCTACAGCTTCTCCTTCTCTCTCTTCATCATCTTCTTCTTTGTTTTCATGAGTATCCTCTTCGGGGATAGTTTCTTCAATAGAAGGGGTTTCCTCATTAATATCCACGCTAATTTCTTGTTGCGTATCTTCAGTGTCAGTTGTTTCTTCCTCTTCAGGAAGTTGTGTTTCTTCTTGGGTGTCTACGGTTTCGTTTATAGCGAAAACAGGTTTACCCGATAGAGAGTTCGAGTAACTTTGTAAACCAAAAAAAGAAATAGCAAAACCAATTCCTATAGATAATAATGCTGGTACTATATTTCTCATTTTATTTAGATTTTTATATTCAAAATTGAATATTATCCACTAATATAACTTTTTTTAATAAAAAAACTAAATTTTCACTCTCCAGTTATGCTTGTCTTCCAGTTTGTTATATTGAATTCCTAGTAGTTTCTCTTTGAAAAAAGCAGCGTATGAATCTTCCATGTCAGGTAATTCAAAAGTTTCATCTTGATGTTTAAATCCTTTAATAGGGTTGATTACCGCAGCAGTACCAGAACCAAAAATTTCTTTCAATTCTCCTTTTCTTGCAGCTTCTTTTACCTCAGAAACTGATACTCTTCGTACTTCTACTTCAATATTATTGTCTTGAGCAAGTTGAATGATTGATTTACGGGTAACCCCATCTAAAATACGATCACTTGTTGGTGCGGTAACAAGTTTATCACCAATTCTAAAGAAAACGTTCATAGTGCCTGCTTCTTCAAGATACTCGTGTGTATTAGCATCTGTCCAAACAATTTGCTGATATCCTTCTTTATGGGCTAAACTAGTTGGATAAAACTGTGCGGCGTAGTTACCTGCTGCTTTTGCAAATCCGACACCACCATCGGCTGAGCGACTATATTTTTCAGCAAAAAGAACGCGAACTTCTCCAGCATAGTACGATTGTGCAGGAGAACAGATGATGATGAATTTATATTCTTCAGCAGGAGAAGCAGAAATAGCTCCTTCAGAAGCAATGATAAAAGGACGGATGTATAACGAGTTTCCAAATCCTTTTTTAATCCAAGCATCGTCAATCTCTAATAACTTTTTTAGACCTTCCATAAAAACATTCTCAGGCACAGGAGGCATTGCTAAACGTTCTCCAGACTTGTTAATTCTATGAAAGTTTTCATCAGGACGAAATAAGAAAACGTCGTCATTATCATCTTTATAAGCTTTCATTCCTTCAAAAACAGCTTGTCCGTAATGAAAAACTCTCGCCGAAGGTTCAAAAGTCATAGGTCCGTAAGGCATAATTTGAGGTGTTTTCCACTCACCATTTTTAAAATCACAAACTAACATATGGTCAGAAAAAATACGACCAAACGCCAAATTGTTAAAATCTACTGTATCTATTTTTGATTCTTGTATAAGCTCAATATCAATATTCATTGTGTTGTTGTTTTTAGAAGTGCCACGAAGATACAAAATCTAGCGGTATGTTTTAGGCGGGTATTGATTGAAGAAATTATAAGTATATTTGTTGATATGTTAATTTTAAAATTTTGAAAATGAAACGACTATTGGTTTTTGCTGCGGTTTTAAGCATTGCGCTTAGCTCTTGTAAGGTTGAAAAGAAAGGAGAAAAATCTACTACAAATGATACTGAAGTGCAAAAAATAGAATATGCATCTTTTGGAGAAAAGATTACAGATGCTGAAGCAATTTCAGCAGATGAAATGCGAGCAAAGTTCAAAAACTTAAAGGCAGGAGATACTTTAAATGTAAAATTTACTTCAACAATAAATGAAGTATGTAAGAAAAAAGGTTGTTGGATGAAGTTAGATTTAGGAGAAGAGCAAGAATCTATGGTACGTTTTAAAGACTACGGATTTTTTATGCCGTTAAATGCAGATGCAAAAGAAGTAGTGGTAAATGGAAAAGCGTATGTAACTGAAATTTCAGTAGATGAATTACAACACTATGCAAAAGATGCTGGAAAATCAGAAGAAGAAATCGCTCAAATTACTGAACCAAAATACACCTATGCTTTTGAAGCAGATGGCGTGTTAATGAAAAAGTAATGAAGAACGTTTTTGGTTTATTATGTATTGTTTTACTTCTTTTTTCTTGCAAAAAGGAAGTAAAACAACCCAAAGAGGAATTAATTATGTATCAATCTTCAGAAATGGCAGCGTTAATGAATGCCATGTATGAAGGTAATATGACAATTAAGAATAAAATTTTGGAAGGAGAGGCTATTGGTAACTTTCCTGATGTCTACCTTAATATTCACGATGCAGTTTTAACTGATCCTACTGATAGAAATACCAGTTTTGAGGCTTTTTCAAAATTGTATATACAAAACATGCAACAGGTGTATAGTGGTTCACAAGATTCGTTAAAGCAAAACTTCAATCAAGCAATAAATAGTTGTATTGCTTGTCATGAAACCACTTGTAGAGGGCCGATACCTAGAATTAAAAAATTATTAATTAAATAATTTAGGAATCAAAAGAGAAATAATCATAACGTCCGATGGTTCAACAACCATTCACTTACCTGAATGGGATGAGCAATATCATTCTAAACATGGAGCAATACTAGAAGCGTATCATGTGTTTATCAGAAATGGTTTAAGATATGTTGATCACGAGAATATTTCAATTTTAGAAATCGGTTTTGGTACAGGCCTTAATTGTTTTATTACGTTGTTGGAAGCGAAAAGTAAGATTGATTATGTTGGAGTAGAGGCATACCCTGTTGCCAAAGAAGAGGTTGAAAAACTAAATTACGTAACAGAATTAGAGGCTGAAGAAGAACAAGGGTTGTTTAATAAAATACATGAAGTTTCTTGGGAAGAGAAGCATAACATCACTAATAATTTTTCGCTAACAAAACGCAAACAATTTTTTTCTGAAATTACAGATGAAAATCAATTTGATTTGATTTATTTTGATGCCTTCGGAGCAAGGGTACAACCTGAGTTATGGACGGAAGATATTTTTCGAATTATGTTTGCAGCATTAAAAGCGGAAGGAGTATTGGTAACCTATTCAGCAAAAGGAAGTGTAAGACGAGCGATGCAAGCAGTAGGTTTTAAAGTAGAACGCTTACCTGGTCCTCCTGGAAAAATGGAAATGCTTCGGGCAACAAAAATAGTATAAGGTTATTCCGGATTTAGCTAGGAATCACATTAAATAAATAGAGGAGAATGGAGTTTAAAAGACGTTTTGGTAATAGAAAAAAAGGAAATCCTAAAAGAGGGTTGTTTCTAGTAATCCTATTAATTATTGTATTGTACTTATTTTTCAATGCAGAAAATATTCTAAGCAGATTTTTATAGATGAAGCCATTTCAGTTTAAGGAGTTTACGGTGCATCAAGATAAAACAGCAATGAAAATCGGTACCGATGCGGTATTGTTAGGAGCGTGGTGTGATTTAGGAGAGTTTCCTGATATGTTGTTAGATGTAGGCTCTGGTACAGGAGTTATTTCTTTGATGTTGGCACAACGTAGTGACGCGATGACTATTGATGCGGTAGAGATTGATGAAAATGCTTATGAGCAAACTGTTGAAAATTTCGAGCAATCAGATTGGGGAGATCGTCTTTTTTGTTACAATGCTTCTTTTGTAGAATTTGCAGAAGAAATGGCAGAAGAGGAAGAGCAATACGATGTAATAGTGTCAAATCCGCCATTTTATACGGATGCTTTTGAATCGGAAGACGAAGCACGGAACAAAGCACGATTTACTTCCTCGTTATCTTTTGAAGAATTGCTTGAAGGTGTAAGTAAAATCTTATCTCAAAACGGAAAATTCTCAACAATTATTCCTTTTAAGGAAGAAGAAAAGTTTATTGAATTAGCAAGCAAATATAATTTACATCTAAACAGAGTTTGTCGCGTAAAAGGAACACCTGATACAGAAATTAAACGAAGTTTATTAGAATTATCTTTTGTAGAAACTCGAATCCAAGAAGAAGAGTTGATAATAGAAATGAAAAGGCACCAGTATACTGATGCCTATATTAATTTGACGAAAGATTTTTATTTAAAGATGTAAGCTTTAAAGTAAGTGTTAATTTTCCCAGTTTTTAAGCCTATCCAGATATAAGTAGCTTTCAACAAATTGTCTGTGTTCAGCACTTGTCATAATTTCGAGAAGTTCTAAAGCAGAAATATAACTGGCTAAATTTCCGTTGGAAGATAAAAACTTTCCATCTTTAATATAAGTTACCAAGCTGTCGTTTTGGACTTTTAAATTTGGGTAATCTTTTTGTAGTTGTTCACCACCACCAATCCACGTTACGATTTTATGACCATCAGCAATGCCCGATTTGCCAATTAAATTGGCTCCAGCACAATTACTAACCGTGTATTGAGTTTCTTGATTTTTAGTTTTTATAAAATCTACCACTTTGTTATTGTGTACTTGCGCATACATATCGTAAGCACTAGGTACAAATAAAGCCGTTAGTTTTGGGCAATTATCAAAAGTAAAGTCAGGAACAAAATGCATTCCTTCTTCAGTAGTAATTGGTTTAGCTTTTTCAGCAATAGCTACTACTTTAAAAAGTTGTTTACCATCTTTGTTTGGTTTTCCAAAAACGTCGGATGTTGCTATAACTTCACCTTGTAAAACACCGTTAAACATTAAAAGTCCGATTGTTGGTAAATCAGGATTGAAGGGTTTTAGATGTTTAGTTAGCGTGTCAGACGGAGATACGATGTCTTCGGAGTTGTTATTACTTTTTGATTTTTCTGAATCACAGCCTATGGCTATAATTGCAAAAACCAACACTATTATAAGACTAATTTTTTTCATCTTTTTTAATTATTATCTCTTGGAGTAGGCTTGATAATCATTCTAAAATATTGGTCTTTGTAAATGTAATAACCAAGCCAGTTGTAAAGTGTTCTTGCTTTGTTTTTAAAGTTTACAAGCCCCATAATATGTACAAAAATCCAAATTAACCAAGCCACAAAACCTTTTAAAGATTGTTTTTGACCAGGGAAATCAAGTACCGCTTTGTTTCGTCCAATAATAGCTAACGAGCCTTTGTCGTTGTATTGAAAAGGTTTCCAATTACTGTCTTTTCTTTTAAGGTTGTTTGCTAGGTTTTTAGCTTGCTGTAAAGCTGGTTGCGCTAATTGCGGGTGTCCGTTAGGATAGTTTTTATCGCCAGAAATCAAGGCGCAGTCTCCTAACGCATAAATATTATCGTATGAATCTACTAAGTTAAACTGATTTGTTTTTAGCCTTCTGCCAGGGCCAAAACTTTCTTTTGAAAAACCATCGAATGTTTTAGCTGATACCCCAGCTGCCCAAATAAGGTTTTTGGTTTCTATTTTTTCTCCGTTTGATAAATACACGGTTTCACCATCAAAGTCGTTAACCATTGT
Organism: Tenacibaculum sp. L6; assembly: GCF_028823685.1. Classification (GTDB taxonomy): domain Bacteria; phylum Bacteroidota; class Bacteroidia; order Flavobacteriales; family Flavobacteriaceae; genus Polaribacter. The sequence goes on from NZ_JAPEHZ010000014.1 coordinate 12,476, forward strand.
ATTCATAGTCAGAGTTACACCTAGTTCACTTAGCTTTTCAGAAGTGTATTCTTGTGCTTTTTTAGACATAGGAGCTAATACAGAACTTTGACCATCGATAAGATGTATATCACCAAAATCATTTTCGTCTAATTCAGGGTAATCTTTTATGATGATTGAAGTTTTAATTTCTGATAAAATTCCTGAAAGTTCAACTCCAGTAGGTCCAGCACCAGCAATAACAAAAGTTAAACACTTTTTTCTTTCTTCTGGATCTTGAATTCTCGTAGCACGGTCAAATCGAGTTAAAATAACATTTCTAAGAGACAGAGCGTCGCTAATCGTTTTCATAGGTAAACTGTACTTTTCAATGTTTTTGTTTCCAAAAAAATTACTTTCTGTACCTGTTGCCATTACCAAGATATCATATTCTATTTCTCCATTACTTACCACTATCTTGTTTTCTTCAGGAACCACTCTTTCAAGAGCACCTAGTCGAAAACGAGCGTTTTTAAATTTTCTTAAAATTTTTCTGAATGGGTAACTAATTGCAGAAGGTTCCATAAAACCCGTTGATACTTGGTAGATTAAAGGAGGGAAGAAATTGTAGTTATTACTGTCTACTAAAATAATTTGGTAATCATCTAAATTTCCCAATCCTTTTATAAGTTCTAATCCAGCAAACCCGCCGCCAACAACAACAAGTTTTTTCATATTTTTCATAATAGTATTATGCCCTTAAATTAATATGAGCACAAAGGTAGTTAAGAAGATTTCAGTAAAAAATAAACTAGCTTAAGAAATGTTATTTTCTTTTAATTTCACTCAAGTACTCTGGAGTTAATCCTAAAAAGCTCGCTAATAAATATTGAGGGACTCGTTGTACAAATTCAGGGAATTCTTCTTGAAATCTAAAGTACATTTCTTCTTTAGAGTAGCTGTTGATGTATTTTTTAAAACACTTTCAGACATTTGTTAGTGTGATGTTGAAGTGTAAAAATACGAACTTTTAGAATGATTTTTTTATGATTGTTGTTGAGTGAGGTTTGTTGATAATAATTCTCGTAAATATTTTACCTCTCCTTTATTTCCTATTCCTTTCATTTCAATTAAATCTCCATTTTTTTTATAGATAGTAAGTAAGGAATCTTTACGTGATTCTGCGCCAGAGCGAATAATAGCATTGAGAAGGAAAATAGTTAAAGAGAACTTGCTTGGGATAAATCGAATATCACTAATTTCAGAATAGCGAATATATTGTTTTGAAGCTGATATTTTAAGAAGGTTTGAATGGGATATTTCAATGCCTCTGCTGTCAGCTGTAATTGTATAGGCTTCATCACTTACAAGTAATTGAAAGGATATTATAAGTATACAAATACCGTAAATACTGGGGTTGTCATAAAAGTTGAAAACTAAATAAGATATGATAACTAAACCTATTGTTCTTGAAATTACTCTGGTGATAGAACCTTCTTTGATTTCAATTTTTTTATCCATAATTGTAAAATACGTACAAATAAGTTGTTGGTTACAATTCTTTTTAATGACAATTGAGGATATAAACCAGTATAATACCAGAAAATATCCTCAATTGCTAATTTATTAAAAAAGAGTAAATATTTGAAGTTTAACTACCCTTTTACACTCTCAGGGTTATAACCTAAATAAGGAACTTCTTTTTCTACAAAGGTAATTCCGTAGTCTTCTAATTCTTTTAAAATAGGTTCATACACTTCTTTGTTAATCGGTAATTGTACTCCTGGAGTGGTAATTTCACCATTTAAAATACGTACGGTTGCCATGGCTACAGGTAATCCTACAGTTTTTGCCATAGCAGTATAGGTTTGATCATCACCTTTAATTACCATACTACTTTCTATCTGATGATTCTCTTCTTTGTATTGATATCCAAAAATATGATGCATAACAATCATGTCTTTATCATCTTTTTCAAGCGTCCAAGAATCCATTAATATTTTTTGTAAAATTTGAGCAGGTGTTGCGTTTTTCAACCCAACTTTTTTGTTTGGATTGAAAATGTCTAATTCAACAAACTTATCCCACATTAAATCATCTTGATCAATTTTTAAGTACGAACGGAACTTTAATTCTACTGAATCAGACGGAGAATAGGCTAAGAACAGATTGGTGAAATCACGATAGCTCATGTTTTCAGAATCTTCAATAGTATAGGTGTCATCAGTCATTCCTAATTGAACAAAAACATTCCACGCACGAGAAAAACCAACTTTACGAATGGTTCCACGATACATAGTTTTAATATCTTCTAACCCATAAATACTTCTGTATTTTAAAGAATCTCTGTTAGCATAAGCTTCAAACTTTCCACTTCCGTTAACGGTCATGAACTCCGTTCTTCTAAATAATTTATGATACGGAATGTACTTATATGTGCCTTCTTGAATAAACATAGAAGCGCCACCTTGACCTGCTAAAACCACATTTCTTGGATTCCAAGTAAATTTGTAGTTCCATAAATTTGTATCACTTTCAGGAGCTACTAACCCACCACAAAACGATTCAAATAATAACATTTTTCCGCCTTGATCTTTAATGCGATCAATGATTTGAATAGCACTCATATGGTCGATACCAGGATCTAAACCAATTTCATTCATAAAAACCAATCCTTTGGCTTTTGCTTCTTCGTCTAAAGCTTTCATTTCATTAGAAATATAAGAAGCCGTTACCATATGTTTTCCATAGGTAATACAATCTTTAGCTACTTCAATATGAAAACTAGCAGGAAGCATAGAAATTACGATATCTGCTTTTTGAATAGCATCAGCACGTTCTTCCGCATTGAAAACATCTAATTGAATTGCCGTAGCATTTTTATGGTTGTTGATTTTTGATTGTGCACTTTCTAAAGAAACGTCGCCAATAGTAATATGTAGGTTTTCTTGTGAAGATTTATCTAATAAATATTTTATAAGTGAAGAGCTCGATCTACCAGCACCAATAATCAATATATTTCTCATTTATAATGTATTTTTGTAGTGGATAATATTTGAGGCGACAATATCGCTAAAAAAGTTTAAAATTAAACAAAAACAGGATAAATGTATAAAAATTTAACAACAGCAGCGGTCTTGGGAATGATTGCTGTAATTTTAGGAGCTTTTGGAGCACATGCTTTAAAATCAAAATTAACACCTGAAGCTCTAGAGAGTTTTGAAACAGCAGTTCGATATCAGTTTTTTCATGTGTTGCTATTGCTTTTCGTAAACATGTACACAGAGTTTACCAATAAAGAAAAAAACAGGATAAGTTATTTTTTAATAGCAGGAATTTTATTGTTCTCAGGGTCTATTTATCTAATCTACTTATTAAGTGTACCAGCAAAGTCAATTTGGTTTGTAACACCTTTAGGCGGAGTGCTATTAATTGTTGGTTGGGGATTACTAGCGTATAACTTTTTTAAAAGAGTTGTTAAAAATTAAAGTAGATAAAATCTTTTATTGATATAGCTGTTTAATCAAAAAGAACTATTTTTGTCCAAAATTAAACACAACTAAAATTTTTTAAGATGACAAATCTTGATACGAAAACGATATCGTTAGATAACTTAGGCATAAAAGACGCTACGGTTCGTTATCAATTAACTTCAGACGAGTTACACGACATCACTATTGAAAAAGGACAAGGAAAAGAAACTAGTTTTGGAGCTATAGCTGTTAATACAGGTGAGTTTACAGGACGTTCTCCTATGGATCGTTTTATCGTTAAAGATGATATTACGAAAGATGAGGTATGGTGGGGAAATATCAATATTCCTTTTGATTCAGAAAAATTTGACAAGTTATACGATAAAGTAACTAATTATTTATCAAATAAAGAAGTATTTGTACGTGACAGTTATGCATGTGCAGATGAAGATTATAAATTAAATATTCGTGTAGTAAACGAATATCCTTGGAGTAACATGTTTGCTTACAACATGTTTTTACGTCCAACAGCTGAGGAGTTAAAAACTTTTACTCCAGAATGGACAGTAATTAACGCTCCAGGTTTTATGGCAGATCCGGAAGTAGATGGAACTCGCCAACATAATTTTGCAATCTTAAACTTCGGAAAGAAAATCGCATTAATTGGTGGTACAGGATATACAGGAGAGATTAAAAAAGGTATTTTCTCTGCGTTAAACTTTATTTTACCAGTATTTAAAAATACCTTACCAATGCACTGTTCTGCAAACGTTGGTAAAGATGGAGATACGGCTATTTTCTTCGGATTATCAGGAACAGGTAAAACTACCTTATCTACCGATCCTAACCGTAGTTTAATTGGTGATGATGAGCATGGTTGGACTGCAGAAAACACAATCTTTAACTTTGAAGGTGGATGTTACGCAAAAGTAATCGACTTATCTCAAGAAAAAGAACCAGAAATTTACGGAGCTATCAAAAGAGGAGCAATCCTTGAAAATATCGTAATGGATGATAAAGGAAACGTTGATTTTGCTGATACTTCTATCACGCAAAATACACGTGTAAGTTATCCGATTTACCATATTGAAAATATTCAAACTCCATCAATTGGTAAAAACCCTAAGAACATCTTCTTCTTAACAGCAGATGCTTTTGGTGTATTGCCTCCAATCTCAAAATTAACACCAGGTCAAGCGGCTTATCACTTCATTTCTGGTTATACAGCTAAAGTAGCAGGTACAGAAGCAGGTGTAACAGAGCCACAACCAAGTTTCTCGGCATGTTTTGGTGCGCCATTTATGCCATTACACCCAACTCGTTACGCAGAAATGTTAAGCGAAAAAATGAAAAGAAACAGGTGTAAACGTTTGGTTAGTAAACACAGGTTGGACAGCAGGACCTTACGGAGTTGGTCACAGAATGAAACTAAAGTACACGCGTGCAATGATTAATGCAGCGTTAAACGGAGAATTAGGAAGTACTCCTGAAGATTTCAGAATCCACTCTGTATTTGGATTAGCGCAACCAAGAACGTGCCCAGGAGTTCCAGACGAGTTGTTAAGTCAACGTAAAGCTTGGGATAACGACGAAGAATATTACAAAACTGCACATAAATTAGCAGATTCGTTTAGAAACAACTTTAAGAAGTTTGAAGAATATGCGAATGATGAAATTTTAGCGGGAGGTCCTCCAGCAGCAGAAAAATAAAACTTTAAAAAGCATCCAAATCGGATGCTTTTTTTATGCGTAAATACTATGTATTTTAGCATAGCTAAATAGTAAGACATGATAGTACAAGGAAATATAGTTGATATACAAACCAAGAGGATTTTTAAAGGTGAAGTTGAGGTTAAAGAAGGAAAGATTATTCAGATTAGAGAAGTTAACCATGCTGTAGAAAATTATATTTTACCTGGATTTATCGATGCGCATATTCATATAGAAAGTTCTATGTTGGTGCCGTCCGAGTTTGCAAAAATAGCCGTAACGCATGGTACGGTAGCAACGGTGTCTGACCCGCATGAAATAGCCAATGTGTTAGGTGTAAAAGGTGTGGACTTCATGATTGAGAATGGAAAAAAAGCCCCGTTAAAATTCAATTTTGGAGCACCATCCTGTGTGCCTGCGACTTCTTTTGAAAGTGCAGGGGCGGTGATTGATTCAGAAGATATCAAAAAAATGATGCAGAATCCTGATATCAAATATTTAGCAGAAATGATGAATTACCCAGGAGTCATTTATCAAGATGAGGAAGTGTTGAAAAAAATCGCTTGGGCAAAACATTACAACAAACCAGTTGATGGACATACGCCAGGATTAAGAGGTGAAGATTTAGATAAATATATAGCGGCAGGAATCTATACCGATCACGAATGTTTTACCTATGAAGAAGGATTAGAGAAGCTGCAAAAAGGAATGAAAGTCATCATTCGAGAAGGAAGTGCTGCGAAAAATTTTGAAACGTTAATCGATTTACTTCCTGAATATTATGAGAATATGATGTTCTGTTCCGATGATAAACATCCTGATGATTTGTTGTTAGGGCATATTAACCAGTTATGTGAGCGTGCTATAGCTAAAGGGATGGATGTCTATAAAGTATTACAGGCTGCTTGTATAAATCCTGTAGAGCATTACAATCTCGATGTTGGGACTTTAAATGAAGGAGATGATGCCGATTTTATTGTGGTGAAAGACTTACAAAAGTTTGAAGTGCTACAAACCTATATTAATGGAGAATTAGTGGCTGAAAATGGAAAATCATTTGTAGCGCATGTGGATTTTGAAGTGTTGAATAATTTTGACACTGATAAAAAAAATGTTGCTGATTTCGAGTTTCATTCAGCATCTGAAAAGATTCGAGTGATTGAAGCTTTAGATGGAGAATTAGTGACAAATGAAATAGAAGCAGATTCGTTAATTAAAGATGGGAATTTAGTTTCTGATGTAGCAAACGATGTGCTAAAAATGACCGTAGTTAACCGTTATAAAAGTGCGGAGCCTTCTATAGCTTTTATTAAAAACTTCGGATTAAAAGAAGGAGCAATAGCAAGTTCAGTAGGGCATGATTCTCACAATATTATTGCAGTTGGCGTATCGGATGAATTGATATGTAAAGCGGTAAACTTATTGATTGAAAATAAAGGAGGGGTTTGCGCGGTAACATCTTTAGAAGAAAAAGTTGTTCCGCTTCCTGTGGCAGGAATCATGTCAGATAAACCAGCTATTGAAATAGGGAAAGCCTATGCAGAGTTGGATGCGATGGCAAAACAATTAGGGAGCAAATTACGAGCTCCGTACATGACCTTATCTTTTATGGCATTGTTGGTAATTCCATCCTTAAAACTATCAGACAAAGGGTTGTTTGATGGAAACACATTTAAATTTACTTCTTTAGAAGTTAAATAAACGAGAGTTTGAAGACAGAAAAAATTATATTAGGTATTGACCCAGGAACCTCCATTATGGGGTTTGGAATTATAAAGGTGGTAGGAAAAAAGATGGAATTTGTTCAAATGAATGAATTGCTCTTAAAAAAATACGATGATCATTACTTAAAATTGAAAATCATTTTTGAGCGTACTATTGAGTTGATAGATACCTATAATCCAGATGAAATAGCCTTAGAAGCCCCTTTTTTTGGAAAGAATGTACAATCCATGTTAAAACTAGGACGTGCACAAGGAGTAGCCATGGCAGCAGGATTGTCGCGTCAAATTCCTGTAACGGAGTATGCTCCTAAGAAAATAAAAATGGCAATTACAGGTAAAGGTACCTCTAGTAAAGAACAAGTAGCGTTAATGCTAAAATCGCTATTAAACTTAAAAGAGTTGCCTAAAAACTTAGATGCCACTGATGGTTTGGCAGCTGCCGTATGTCATTACTATAATTCAGGAACTAAAGTTGGAGGTAAAAACTATACAGGTTGGGCAGCGTTTGTAAAACAGAACCCAGGAAAAGTAAAATATGGGAGTAAAAGTTACATATTTATGGAAGAGAATACTACAAAGTTACAAAGTTCCTCCCCTTCGGGGAGGTTAGGAGGGGCTTGTGGAATTTATCTACATATCCCATTTTGTAAGCAAGCGTGCTATTATTGCGATTTTCACTTTTCTACATCTTTAAAAAAGAAAGAAGAGTTAGTTGCTTGCTTAGTAAAAGAGCTAGAATTACGAAAGGAAGAACTACAAAATGAAGAGATAGAAACCATCTATTTTGGAGGAGGAACTCCAAGTTTATTGTCTATTCAAGAAATAGAGTTGTTACTGACATCTATCTATGAAAATTATACAGTAGTAACAAATCCAGAAATTACTTTAGAGGCCAACCCAGATGATTTATCAGAAGAAAAAATAATAGAATTGTCTAAAACTCCTGTTAATCGTTTAAGTATCGGAATTCAATCTTTTTTTGAAGAAGATTTACAATTAATGAACCGTGCTCATAATGCACAAGAAGCAAAAGATTGCCTGTTAGCTGCCACTGGCAGCTTTGATAATATTACCATTGATTTGATTTACGGAGTTCCAAATATGAGTAATGAACGCTGGAAAGAAAATCTGCAAATAGCTTTTGATTTCGGTATTAATCATATTTCATCCTATGCGCTTACTGTTGAGCCAAAAACGGCTTTAGATTCTTTTATTAAGCAAGGAAAGTATCCTGATGTTGACGAAACGGTAGCCAAAGAACATTTTGATATTTTGGTAGCAGAAACAGCTAAAAACGGATTTATACACTACGAAATTTCCAACTTTGGAAGACCGAACTATTTTTCAAAACACAATATGAGTTATTGGTTAGGAAAAAAATATATAGGAATAGGCCCTTCAGCACATTCGTTTAATAAAACACACCGTAGTTGGAATGTAGCGAATAATGCAAAATATATCAAAGCAATTCATGAAGGAAAACTCCCTTTAGAGCAAGAGAAACTCACCATAAAAGATCAGTTTAATGAATATTTAATGACAGGATTAAGAACCATTTGGGGAGTGTCTCTAGAAAAAATAGCACAGGATTTTGGAGAGGAATTTAGAAAAGAACTTCTCAAAAATGCTGAGAAGTTTATTGCTCAAGGTTTATTAGTTATTACAAATGAAGTTTTGAAAACGACAGAAAATGGAAAGTTCTTAGCAGATGGGCTTGCTTCAGAGCTATTTATTATTTAATTATATTTGGGTATGATAGCAACTATTGAATACAATTCAAAAAAATATAAAATTGATTTATCAAAACCACTTGATATTTCAATAGCGATTGATACAACCAAGGAGAATGTAAATGCTTGGTATCTTGACGATCCTAAAATATTTCCAGTTTCAGATGGAGCTTGGACAGGAAGTGTTCAGCAAGGAGCAGATGTGAATTTTAATAACATACAGTTCAATCCGCATTCACATATCACACACACAGAGTGTGTAGGACATATTACTGAAGAAGTACATTCAATAAATAAGAATTTAGAAAAGTTTTTCTTTCTGGCAGAAGTAGTTACTATTGCTCCAGAACAAGTAGAAAACAAAGACTTTGTGATTTCTAAAAAGCGGCAACTGCAATATGCTTTAGGAAATAAAAAAAGAGATGCTATTGTAATTAGAACAATTCCGAATTTATCAGAAAAAAAATCGATGCGATATTCTCATACCAATCCGCCTTATTTGTTAGAAGAAGCTGCAGAGTACCTCAAAGAAAAAGGAATAGAGCATTTGTTGATTGATTTACCTTCGGTAGATAAAGAGAAGGACGAAGGAAAGTTACTAGCACACAATGCTTTTTGGGATACAAAAGGAGCGATTAGAATGCAGGCAACCATTACCGAGTTTATTTATGTGTCAAATAAAATTAAGGATGGAACCTATTTTTTAAACCTAATGATAGCGCCGTTTGAAAATGATGCTACGCCAAGCAAACCAGTGCTTTACGAAATTATTTAACCTTTTTTGTGTTGATGTAATTATTTTTTTACTAGTTTTACAATTCAATAATTAAGAAAATGACAATTTTTAATACATATAAGCAATGTAAATCGACTGTGGTGAGACACAGGACAGATCGGGCTATGTATGTATTATAATTATGTTTATATAAAATATAACGATAATAAAAAGTCCGACTTCATAGTCGGACTTTTTATTTTTATATCAACAATCAACAATCAACACCAAACCACATGAAAAAACTTTATTTTAATTATTTAGATACTTTCAAAGGTCTCTCAAGCGAAGTATGGTGGCTCGCTTTAATAACTTTAATAAACAGAGCAGGTACAATGGTAATTCCGTTTATGTCATTGTATTTGAGAGAAAGTTTACATTTTTCCTTAAAAGATGTAGGTTGGATTATGACTTGCTTCGGGGTAGGTTCTGTTGTAGGATCTTGGTTAGGAGGAAAATTAGCAGATAAAATAGGTTTTTATAAAGTAATGAAAACCAGTTTGTTTTTAACAGGATTACTTTTTATAGCCTTACAATTTGTAGATACTTTTTGGGGATTTTGTCTTGGTATTTTTTTGGTAATGCTAGTTGCAGATACTTTTAGACCTGCCATGTTTGTGGCTTTAAATACCTATAGTAAACCAGAAAATAAAACACGTTCGGTAACCTTAATTCGTTTGGCAATTAATTTAGGTTTTTCTGCAGGTCCCGCTGTTGGAGGATTAATAATAACCTCAATGGATTATAGCGGATTGTTTTGGGTAGATGGAATAACTTGTGTTTTAGCAACTATACTATTGGTAAATGTTTTGCATCCTAAAAAAGCAAGAGTATTAGATGAAATAAAGGCAGAAAATCCACAATCGGTATTTTCTGATAAGGCTTTTTGGGTATTCTTTGTAGGAATGTTTGTTTTTGGATTTATCTTCTTACAATATTTTTCTACCATGCCAATCTATTATAAAGATGTACATCATTTAACAGAATTAGAAATAGGAATGTTATTGGGAATGAATGGATTTTTCATTTTTCTATTAGAAATGCCACTGATTACTTGGTTAGAAAAAAGTAAGTATTCCAAAGAGTTTTTAATGTTTTTTGGCTTACTACTTACAGGGTTGAGCTTTGTAGTAATCAATCTAATTGGTTGGGTAGGAATTTTAATTGTTGGAATGTTGTTAATGACTATTGGAGAAATGATTGCATTCCCTTTTTCAAATGCCTTTGTGATGGAGCGCGCCAAAAAAGGAAATCAAGGAGAATATATGGCATATTATAGTATTGCGTTTTCAATGTCTCATATTTTTGCTCATAATTCAGGAATGCAATTAATCGATAATTTCGGATTTAATAATACATGGAATTTTATGATTGTAATATCAGGAATTGGGGTGTTGTTTTTATTCATGTTGATGCGAATTATAAAAAAGGAAAAGAAAAGTAGTTTTGAAGTTGAAATTAATCCATCAATAAACCTAGAAAAAACAGCATAGTTAAACCGATTAAAATACAGAAGTTTTATCTTTGAAGCTTTTATCAAAGAATACTAAACAAAAGTACATTATGAATATACAAGACGCACAAAAACAAGTAGATGAATGGATTAAAAACCATGGAGTTCGTTACTTTAATGAGCTAACAAACATGGCGCAATTAACTGAAGAAGTAGGTGAGGTTGCACGAATTATTGCGCGTCGTTATGGTGAACAAAGCGAAAAAGAAAGTGATAAAAATAAAGATTTAGGAGAAGAGTTAGCGGATGTAGTTTTTGTAGTGTTATGTTTAGCAAATCAAACAGGAGTGAATCTACAAGAGGCGTTTGATAAGAAATTAGATTTAAAAACCAAACGTGACCACGATCGTCATCATAACAACGAAAAATTACAATAAATGAGTCTTATAAAAAATATACAAAAAGGAAGCTTTTGGATCAATGTAATAAAAGTAGGAATCCCGTTTTTAGTGGTTGTAGCATTGTTTTCTCTGTTATTTAAAACAGGAGGCGCTATTTTTTCTGGGGACTTTGAAACTGTTTATAATGTGCATTTTGCAAACAAACAATGGATTCGTTTTTGGTTAAGCAAAATTGTTATTACGGTAATTTATAGTATGTACATAGTTAATAAAAGAATGAAGTAATATGCGTTTTGAAAAACTAGAAGAAAAACTAAATAAGAATATTGAAGAAGAAACCGAATTGGTCAACAAAATATCCTTAATAAGATATCTACTTATTTATGTGCCATTATTGTTTTTAATGTTTGGAGTAGCAAATTTTTTAACGAGTATTGTTTTTGAAAGTATAGTTTTTGATTGGAAACAAGTACTTTTTCAGGCAGTATTTTTTAGTGTATTCTTTAGAGTTTTTCATTATATAAGAAAAGGATGGAATGAAGGATGGAAAAATAAATAAGCAATGAATTTACAACTCAGTACAAATACTCAGAAAATAACTTCTGAAATAACGATATCAGGCTCAAAAAGTGAATCAAATAGATTGTTGATTTTACAGCAATTATATCCCAATTTACAGATAGAAAATTTATCAGACTCAGATGATACACACCATTTACAAGAAGCGTTAACTTCTGATGATACAGTTGCAGACATTGGACATGCAGGAACTGCGATGCGTTTTTTAACTGCTTTTTTTGCAGCACAAGAAGGTATTACAAAAATATTGCAAGGTTCAGACCGTATGCATAATCGACCAATTGAAATCTTGGTTAATGCGCTTCGTGATTTAGGAGCAGATATAGAATATGTAGAAAAAGAAGGATATCCGCCACTCAAAATATCAGGAAAAAAACTAATAAAGGATAAAGTTTCAATTAATGGAAATGTAAGTAGTCAATATATTTCAGCATTAATGCTAATTGCTCCAAGTTTACAAAACGGATTGGAGATTGAGTTGGTAGGCAAAATTACTTCAGTTCCCTATATCAATATGACCTTGCAGTTGTTACATCAATTAGAAATTGAAGCTGAGTTTGGAGGACAGGTTATTAAAATAAAACCTAAATCAACAGTAGAGAAACAAACAATTGTTGTAGAGTCTGATTGGAGTTCGGCATCTTATTTTTATTCGATGATTGCATTGAGTGATGTAGGTTCTTCTGTAAAGTTATCAGCGTATAAAAAAGACAGTTTGCAAGGCGATTGTTGTTTGGCAAAGATTTATCAACATTTTGGAGTAAGTACCACTTTTGAAAAAAACTCTATCAGATTAACTAAAGAAGGACAACATAATTCAAATGTGTTAGAGCAAGATTTAAAAAGTGCTCCAGACATTGCTCAAACCATTGCAGTTACTTGTTTCGGATTAGGAATAGCTTGCGATTTATCAGGATTACATACATTAAAAATCAAAGAAACAGATCGCTTAGAAGCTTTACGTGAAGAATTAACAAAATTAGGAGCGATTATTTCTGTAACTAATGAGAGTTTACATTTAAAAGCTTCCGAAGAAATTAAAGAAAATATTCAAATAGCAACCTATAACGATCATCGAATGGCAATGGCATTTGCACCATTAGCTTTAAAAGTTCCGATAGAAATTTTAGAAGCTGAGGTGGTAACAAAATCATATCGAAGCTTTTGGAAAGATATGGCTATTGTTGGAATAAAAAGTGAAGAGATAAAATAAACAGGCAATCACTTGACAACCCCTATGTTGAAATTGTATATTTGCCTCCGTTAAGAAAATTTTACAAATGAAATTATCAAATTTTGATTTTGACTTGCCAAAGGAATTATTGGCAGAATACCCATCAGAGCATAGAGATGAAGCACGTTTAATGGTATTACATCGTGATACTCAAAAAATTGAGCATAAGTTGTTTAGAGACTTAATCGATTATTTTGATGAGGGAGATGTAATGATGTTAAACAATACGAAAGTATTTCCTGCTCGTATGTACGGAAATAAAGAAAAAACAGGAGCTCGTATTGAAGTATTCTTATTACGCGAATTAAATGCTGAAAATCGTTTGTGGGATGTATTAGTAGATCCGGCAAGAAAAATAAGAATAGGAAACAAATTATTCTTTGGAGATGATGATAGTTTAGTAGCAGAAGTAATTGATAATACAACTTCTCGCGGAAGAACATTACGTTTCTTATTTGACGGCTCTTACGAAGAATTTAGACAAAAATTAATTGATTTAGGAGAAACTCCGTTACCAAAATATATCAAGCGTGAGGTAGAGCCACAAGATGAAGAGCGTTACCAAACAATATTTGCTAAGCACGAAGGTGCGGTAGCAGCTCCAACAGCAGGACTACACTTTTCTAAGCACTTAATGAAACGCTTAGAGATTAAAGGAGTAGATTTTGCTGAAACTACTTTACACGTTGGATTAGGAACTTTTAATCCTGTGGAAGTAGAAGATTTATCTAAGCATAAAATGGATTCTGAGCAAATCATTATCCCTCAAACAAGTGCAGATATCGTAAACAAAGCAATAGAAGAAAAGAGAAGAGTTTGTGCTGTAGGTACTACGGTAATGAGAACAGTAGAGTCTTCTGTGTCTTCTAGCAAGCAGTTAAATGCTTATGAAGGTTGGACAAACAAGTTTATTTTCCCTCCATACGATTTTAGCATCGCTAACTGTATGGTAACAAACTTTCACACACCAAAATCTACCTTATTAATGATGGTTTCAGCATTTGCAGGTCATGATTTTATGATGGAAGCTTACCAAGAAGCAATCAAAGAAAAATATAAATTTTACTCGTACGGAGATGCGATGTTAATTTTATAAAACAACTTTTATAATCATTAGCAAAACCTCACAAGTAACTTGTGAGGTTTTGTGTATTTTTGTACCTGATGACAACGAAGAAAAAAGACATACGAGCATTAACTAAAGAACAACTACGTGATTTTTTTGTAGAGAATGGAGATAAAGCCTTTCGAGGAAATCAGGTATATGAATGGTTGTGGCATAAAGCGGCCCATTCGTTCGATGATATGACAAGTTTATCAAAAGCAACACGTCAAATGTTAGATGATAATTTTGTAATAAATCATATTGAAGTTGATGCAATGCAACGTAGTAATGATGGTACGATAAAAAATGCTATCAAATTACATGATGGGTTGATTGTAGAGTCGGTTTTAATTCCTACGGAAACAAGAACAACCGCTTGTGTGTCAAGTCAGGTAGGATGTAGTTTAGATTGTAAATTTTGTGCAACAGCGCGTTTAAAACGTATGCGTAATTTGAATGCTGATGAAATTTACGATCAGGTAGTTGCTATTGACAAGCAAAGTAGGTTATATCATAACCATAAATTATCAAATATTGTGTTTATGGGAATGGGAGAGCCTTTAATGAATTACAACAATGTTATCAAGGCAATTGATAAAATTACCTCACCAGAAGGCTTAGGAATGGCTGCTCGTAGAATTACTGTGTCTACTTCAGGAGTACCTAAAATAATAAAGAAAATGGCAGATGATGAGGTGCGTTTTAACTTAGCCGTTTCATTGCATTCAGCCATAGAAGAAGTTCGAACTTCGATTATGCCATTTAACGCTACATTTCCACTGAAAGATTTACGCGAAGCATTGGAATATTGGTATGAAAAAACCAAACGAAAAGTAACTTATGAGTATGTAGTTTGGAACGGAATTAACGATCGAAAAGAGGATATCAATGCGTTGGTTGAATTCTGTAAATACATTCCGTGTAAAGTTAATTTAATTGAATACAACCCGATTGATGATGGCGAGTTTCAACAAGCTTCTGAAAGAGCTATCAATAACTACATTTCTAATTTAGAAATGAATGATATTGTGGTGAATGTACGTCGTTCTAGAGGTAAAGATATTGATGCTGCTTGCGGGCAATTAGCGAATAAAAGTTAGGTATTTATTTCTTACATTTGCTAGCCATGAAGCCAGTAGAGCAAATAAAACTTCCCATAGCAAAAGAAATGGAACTCTTTGAAACTAAGTTCAAAGATTCGATGCTATCTAAAATCCCATTATTAAACAGAATTACGTATTATATCGTTCGTAGAAAAGGAAAGCAAATGCGACCAATGTTTGTGTTTTTGGTCGCAAAAATGGTTTCTAACGGAGGATTTGATGAACGTACCTATCGTGGGGCGTCAGTAGTAGAGTTAATCCATACAGCAACATTAGTACACGATGATGTGGTTGATGATAGTAATCGTCGTAGGGGATTCTTTTCAATGAATGCCTTATGGAAAAATAAAATAGCTGTTTTAGTAGGTGATTATTTACTTTCTAAAGGATTATTACTTTCTATAGATAATGAAGATTTTGACTTGCTAAAATTGATTTCGATTGCGGTACGTGAAATGAGTGAAGGGGAGTTGCTGCAGATTGAAAAAGCGCGTAAACTAGATATTACGGAGGAAGTTTATTTTGAAATTATTAGTCAAAAAACAGCAACTTTAATAGCAGCTTGTTGTGGAATTGGTGCAGCTTCTGTAGGAGCGAACAATGAAACAATCCAGCAAATGCGTAAGTTTGGAGAATACATTGGTATTGCATTCCAAATTAAAGATGATTTATTCGATTACACAGAAGATAAAATAGGGAAACCTACCGGTATAGACATTAAGGAGCAAAAAATGACACTTCCGTTAATTTATACCTTGAATAATTGCTCTAAAAAAGAAAAATCTTGGTTGATTAACTCTGTTAAAAAACACAACACGAATAAAAAGCGAGTAAAAGAGGTGATTGCCTTTGTAAAACAAAATGGTGGACTAGAATATACTACTGCTAAAATGTTGGATTATAAAAACAAAGCCTTAGCTATTTTAGATAATTATCCAGACTCTGACTACAAAAAATCACTACTTCAAATGATTGATTATGTTGTGGAGCGTAAGATTTAGAAAAACTATATAAAGTAAAAACCTCGAGAATTATCTCGAGGTTTTTTTATATCTATCTGTGGCGATTCGTCACTACATCATTCCTGGCATTCCACCACCCATTGGAGGCATTCCACCTGGGTTATCTTCTTTAATATCTACTAAAGCACATTCCGTAGTTAAGATCATACCTGCAACAGAGGCAGCATTTTCTAACGCTACACGAGTTACTTTCTTAGGATCAATAATACCAGCTTCTAACATATCTACGTATGTTTCAGACTTCGCATCGTATCCAAAGTTTTGATTTCCTTCTAAAACTTTATTGATAACTACAGAACCTTCTCCACCAGCGTTTTCAACAATGGTACGTAACGGAGCTTCAATTGCTCTGTTTACAATTTGAATACCTGTAGTTTCATCTAAATTATCAGTAGTGATAGTTTCTAATACTTTTTTAGCACGTACTAAAGCAACACCTCCACCAGCTACGATACCTTCTTCTACAGCAGCACGAGTAGCGTGTAAAGCGTCATCAACACGGTCTTTCTTTTCTTTCATTTCTACTTCAGAAGCCGCACCTACGTATAATACAGCAACTCCACCAGCTAATTTAGCCAAACGCTCTTGTAATTTTTCACGATCGTAGTCAGAAGTAGTCGTTTCAATTTGTGCTTTAATTTGGTTTACACGAGCTTTAATTTGTGCTTCGTCACCAGAACCATTTACAATTGTAGTGTTATCCTTATCGATTGTTACTGTTTCAGCAGTTCCTAATAACTCTAAAGTTGCATTTTCTAAAGAAAAACCTCTTTCTTCAGAAATTACAGTACCACCAGTTAAAATAGCGATGTCTTCTAACATTGCCTTTCTACGGTCTCCAAATCCAGGAGCTTTAACAGCAGCAATTTTTAATCCACCACGTAATTTGTTTACTACTAAAGTAGCCAATGCTTGTCCGTCAACATCTTCAGCAACAATTAATAAAGGTCTTCCTGATTGTGCTACTGGTTCTAAAATAGGTAAGATCTCTTGTAAGTTAGAAATCTTCTTATCGAATAATAAAATGTATGGATTTTCTAAATCAGCAATCATTTTATCAGCATCAGTTACGAAATATGGAGATAAGTATCCACGATCGAATTGCATACCTTCAACAACATCAACATACGTATCTGTTCCTTTAGCTTCTTCAACAGTAATTACACCTTCTTTTCCAACTTTACCAAAAGCTTCAGCAATTAAATTACCGATAACAGCATCGTTGTTAGAAGAAATTGAAGCTACTTGTTGAATTTTTTCAGATGAATCACCAACTTCTTTAGCTTGTTTTGCTAAATCTTCAGTAATAGCAGTTACAGCTTTATCAATACCGCGTTTTAAATCCATTGGATTTGCTCCCGCAGCAACGTTTTTTAATCCTTCTTTTACGATAGCTTGTGCTAATACAGTTGCGGTAGTAGTACCGTCACCTGCTAAGTCGTTAGTTTTAGAAGCTACTTCTTTTACCATTTGAGCTCCCATGTTTTCTAGCTCGTCTTCTAACTCTACTTCTTTAGCAACAGAAACTCCGTCTTTTGTTACGTGAGGAGCTCCGAATGCTTTAGAAATAATTACGTTACGTCCTTTAGGTCCTAAAGTTACTTTTACTGCATTTGCCAATGCATCTACTCCACGTTTTAATCCGTCGCGAGCGTCTACATCAAATTTTATATCTTTTGCCATGTTTGTTTAAGTTTTTTTGGCCGTTAGCATATAGCTTTTGGCTTAGTTTTTAATTTTTTGTTTTATTGGCTAGTAGCGAAAAGCTAATAGCAAAGAAATTTTAGATAATAGCGAAAATGTCGCTTTCTCTCATAATTAAATAATCTTTTCCTTCCAATTTAAGTTCAGTACCAGCGTACTTTCCGTATAAAACAGTATCACCAACTTTTACAGTTAAAGGTTCATCTTTTGTACCGTTTCCTACGGCTACGATAGTTCCTTTTTGTGGTTTTTCCTTTGCGTTGTCAGGAATAATGATTCCTGATGCTGTAGTAGTTTCTGCTGCAGCTGGTTCAACAAGAACTCTGTCTGCTAAAGGTTTAATGTTTAATCCCATTTTATATATTTTGATTGATTAAATTAAAATTACTGCTTAATTTTTGTCAGAAATTATGCCATTGATTTTTTGCTGACAATTTTTCTAAGAGCTTAGGTTTATATATAAAAAAAATGCCAACGTGTCATTTACGTTGGCATTTTTTATGTTTTTATTACAAACTACTGAGCGCTGTCTTTAACAGTATCTGTCGCTGCTGGAGTAGCAGGAGTAGTTGTAGTTTCAATATTGTTTAAAGTGTCATCTAACTGAGGAGTATCAGCTGCATTACCTCTTGGAATAGCAAAGTTTGCTAATAAAATTAAAGCAAACATAGTAATAGCTAATGTCCAAGTAGTTCTGTCTAAAAAGCTGTTTGTATTTTGTACACCTCCAATATTTTGAGCACCACCGCCTCCAAATGATGAAGATAATCCTCCACCTTTAGGATTTTGAACCATTACAATTAAGATTAATGCTATTGCAACAATCAATATTAAAACTAAAAGTAAAGTATACGTTGTCATCTATTTATTGTTTTGTAAAATTTGTATTCTTTTAATTTGGTCTGCAAAGAAACCACTTTTTTCTGGATATTTCAAACTTAAAATTTTATATGCTTGAATTGCGCTATCGTATTTCTTTTGTTCAAGATAAACCTTGGCTAAAGTTTCCGTAGCTAATTGGTTGCTTTGTTGGTTGTCGGCTATTTTAACATCAGTCGTAGATGTTTTATTTGGTCGGGATATTTTGGGAGCTGTTTCTATAAAACGATCAATAATAGCTTCGTGTTCAGACTTTATAGGAGTTGTTTCTTCCTCTTGCTTTTTTTCTTCTTTCTGAGGAGGAGCAATATCTCTTACAATAGTTTTTTTAGAAGATAATTGTAACCACTGATTGAAGGAAAAGGTTTCGTTTTGTGTAAAAGAAAGTGGTTTTCCGATGGCTAAATCTTCTTCGATAGTTTCAACTTCTGTTGTTTTTTTCTTCGGAAGAATTTTATCTTTTAAGCTAAGTTTTTCTTCCTTTTTAGGAGTTTCTTTAAAAGCTTCTGAAGTAATAAAGTCAAACAAAACGGTTCTATCAGTTGTATAAGCAGCTGTGATTTTTAACTCGTTATTGTATTTATAGCTTTCTTGGTTTCTTAAAACTTTTAAACGTAAAGCTCTGGCAGATTGAAAATAAGGATACTCTTGGATAAGAGCTGTGATTTCCGAAGAATTTTCTGCCGAAATTAATTCAGGTTTTTCTAAAAATTGTATGTATTTATCCTTATCCAATTAGTTTACCATTTAGCTACAGAAGCATTAAAAATATCTTGCGTAATACGCTCTATAATTTCATCTAAAGCTGTTTCTAATACCGATCCAGTTAACTGTTGGTTAGCTCCGTAATCGTAATAGAAAGAAAAACGTTTTTCAAAATTATCTTTTTCTTCAAGAGCATTCACAAAGTTTACATTCACAGAAATTGTTAATCTGTTTTGAGCTGCAGTTTGTTGTGCAGTAGCACTCATAGGAGTAATGCGATAATCGACAATTTCACCTGAAAAATGCAAGTCTCCTCCAGCTTTAATTAACGTTAAATTGGTTTGACGAGTAAAGAGGTCTTGTAAATCTTGTGTGAACTTTTGGCTAAGTATTGGTTCAACTAAAGGTGCCTGATTTGAGAAAAAATCAACTTGGATTGTTTTCGCATTTCCTGTGTTACCACCCGTAAAAGAGTAAGCACCACAACCAATAATGGTAGTTAAACCAATAAATAAAGACAGTATATAAAGAGTTTTTTTCATTTGAAATTGTGAGTGAGTTGTAAAAATAAACAAATTAGCTTATAAGTCGTATTGTTTAATTTTTCGGTATAGAGTTCGTTCAGAAATCCCTAATTCTTTCGCTGCTAACTTACGTTTTCCGTTGTTTTTTTCGAGCGATTTACGTATCATTTCAATTTCTTTGTCTTGTAATGACAAGCTTTCATCTTCCTCAATAGTTTCAGCATAATCATAATCATCTTGAGGTTGAGAAACTTTAGGAAGTTGAACTACTTCAACATTTGAAACTTCTGATAAATCTTGATCCTGATAAATACGTTCAATTAATCGATGATTTTCTTCTTGTACTTCCTCTAAATTACCACTCTGCATTAAATCGAGTGTTAACTTTTTTAAGTCGTTGATATCATTACGCATGTCGAACAAAATTTTATACATAATATCTCGTTCGGTAGCAAAATCTGATTGACTGGTTGATTTTCCTCCAACAATAGCAGGTAAATTACTTCGATTATCAGGTAGGTATTGAACTAATTTTTCTGGAGTGATTAATCTATCTTCCTCAACAATAGATATTTGTTCCGCAATATTTTTTAACTGACGAATGTTTCCAGGAAAACTATAGTTTAATAAAATTCTTACAGCATTTTCGTCCAATCGAATGGTTGGCATTCGGTATTTTTGAGCAAAATCGGCTGCAAATTTTCTAAATAACAAGTGAATATCTTCTCCACGATTTCTCAATGCAGGCAAAGAAATTTCTATAGTACTTAAACGATAATATAAATCTTCTCTAAATTTTTCTTTAGCAATAGCTTCTTGCATATTTACGTTGGTTGCAGCAACAATACGCACGTTTGTTTTTTGTACTTGAGAAGAACCAACTTTAATAAACTCACCATTTTCTAACACACGTAACAAACGCACTTGGGTAGTTAAAGGAAGTTCACCTACTTCGTCTAAAAAAATGGTTCCTCCATCAGCTACTTCAAAATACCCTTTACGGGTTTGTGTAGCTCCTGTAAACGCCCCTTTTTCGTGTCCGAATAATTCACTATCTATAGTTCCTTCAGGAATCGCACCACAGTTAACAGCAATGTATTTTGCATGTTTTCTGTGTGACAGTTGATGAATAATTCTCGGGATATTTTCTTTTCCAACACCGCTTTCTCCAGTAACAAGTACTGAAATATCGGTAGGAGCCACTCGAATCGCGTGTTTTATAGCTTGTAAATTTTCCATTTCTTTCTTTAGAATAGAGAAAAAAGAACAGAGAGAAAAGATTGTGTCTTTTTTCTTTTCTCTTGACTCTCTTTTCTAAAAATTAGTTATTGTCAGAATACCCAACAGCTGTACCTTTTAAGGTAGTGGATGTACAATCGTCAATACGAACATTTACAAAATCACCCATTTTATAATTTTCTTTAGGGAAAACTACCACGGTATTTTGTGTATTACGACCTTTCCACTCGTTAGGATTCTTTTTTGATGTTCCTTCAATCAATACTTCTTGAACTTGACCAAGGTTTTCTTTTGTTCTGTATAAACTGTGCTCTTGCTGTAAATCGATGATTTCTTGTAAACGACGTTTTTTAGTTTCTAACGGAACATCATCTTCCATTTTTTTAGCAGCTAAGGTTCCAGGTCTTTCAGAGTAGGCAAACATAAATCCGAAGCTATATTTTACATGCTCCATTAATTCTAAAGTATCTTTATGATCTTGCTCTGTTTCTCCACAGAAACCTGCAATCATATCTTGACTTAAAGCCATTTCAGGGATAATTTTGTAAATATTATCAACCAACTCCATATATTCTTCACGAGTATGTTGACGATTCATCGCCTCAAGCATTGCGTTACTTCCACTTTGAACAGGTAAGTGAATGTATTTACAAATATTTTTGTGTTTCGCCATTACGTGAATTACATCCAATGTCATATCCTGCGGATTTGAGGTAGAAAAACGGAAACGCATTTTTGGGAATTCAGTAGCACACATATCTAACAACTGAGCGAAATCTACTGCAGAAGCTTGTGCTAATTCAGAAGCTTTTTTGAAATCTTTTTTCAATCCACCACCATACCATAAATAGGAATCAACATTTTGACCTAGTAACGTAATTTCCTTGAAGTTTTTTTCTTGCATACTGCGAATTTCTTCAATAATACTCTTTGGATCACGACTACGCTCACGACCACGAGTAAAAGGAACTACACAGAATGTACACATGTTATCGCAACCACGAGTAATAGATACAAAGGCAGAAACTCCGTTAGAGTTTAAACGTACAGGAGAAACATCAGCATAGGTTTCTTCTTTCGATAAAATTACATTTACTGCATCACGCCCAGCATCAACTTCTTCAATTAAATTAGGTAAATCACGATAAGCATCAGGACCCACAACCAAATCAACGATTTTTTCCTCCTCTAAAAATTTCTCTTTTAATCGCTCTGCCATACAACCAAGTACTCCAACTTTCATAGTTGGATTTACCTTTTTAACAGCGTTGTATTTTTGAAGTCTGTTACGAACTGTGGTTTCAGCTTTTTCACGAATAGAGCAAGTGTTTACCAGTACCAAATCAGCATCTTCTAAATTTTGAGTGGTGTTAAAACCTTGTTCTGCTAAAATTGACGCCACAATTTCGCTATCGTTCATATTCATTTGACAACCATAGCTTTCTATAAAAAGCTTTTTTGTTGTTTCCTTCTTTGTGTTCTGTAACAAGGGCTTTTCCTTGTTGTTTCTCATCAATTATTTTTTCTACGTGTTCCATAAATCCTAAAATCGTGCTAAATAGGGTGCAAATATACAACCAAAAAGTATTATTTGTGACAAATTGACATGGATAGTTTTGTTTAATAAAAGGTAAAGTTTTACTAAAAATTAAACATTAAAAAAAAACTATATACTTTTGCAAACTGAATTATACCTATATTAATAAGGTGTAAAGTGATAATGAGATAAAGACGTATGGCAAAAAATTTAGTAATAGTTGAGTCACCTGCTAAGGCAAAAACAATAGAAAAGTTTTTAGGAAAAGATTTTCAGGTTGAATCGAGTTTTGGACACATTGCAGACTTACCATCTAAGGAATTAGGGGTAAATGTAGAAGGAGATTTTAAACCAAAATATATAGTTTCTACCGATAAAAAAGCGGTAGTAAAAAAACTAAAAGATTTAGCAAAGAAAGCAGAAACTGTTTGGTTAGCTTCCGATGAGGATCGCGAGGGAGAAGCTATTGCATGGCATTTAGCAGAACAATTAAAACTAAAGGAGGAAAACACAAAACGTATTGTTTTTAACTCAATTACGAAGCAAGCAATTTTAAAGGCAATTGAAAATCCACGTACTATTAATTATAATTTAGTAGATGCGCAACAAGCACGACGTGTGTTAGATAGAATTGTAGGTTATGAGTTATCTCCAGTATTATGGAGAAAAGTAAAACCTGGTTTATCGGCAGGTAGAGTTCAGTCAGTAGCAGTACGTTTAATTGTAGAGCGCGAACGTGAGATAGAAAGTTTTGAAACAGAAGCTTCTTATCGTGTAGATGCAGAGTTTGTAAACGCTGAAGGGAAAAAGTTTAAAGCAAAGTTAGCAAAGAACTTTTCAACCAAAGAAGAAGCAGAAAAATTCTTAAACTCTTGTGCAGATGCAGCGTTTTCGGTAGCAGATTTACAACAAAAACCAGCAAAGAAATCACCAGCACCACCATTTACAACGTCAACATTGCAACAGGAAGCATCTAGAAAGCTAGGTTTTCCAGTGGCAAAAACGATGATGATGGCGCAACGTTTATATGAAGCGGGGTTGATAACTTACATGAGAACAGATAGCGTTAATTTATCTGATGATGCTAAAAATGCAGCGCAAGAAGAAATTATAGCTTCTTACGGAGAGGAATACAGCAAGCCACGTAATTTTTCAACCAAAACAAAAGGAGCACAAGAGGCGCACGAGGCGATTCGTCCTACAGATATGACACGTCACGAGGTTTCTGTAGATTATGATCAAGATAGACTATATAGTTTAATTTGGAAACGTACGCTAGCTTCACAAATGAGCGAAGCACAATTAGAACGTACAGTTGTGAAAATTGACAATACAAAAAACAAGAAGCAGTTTACAGCAAATGGAGAGGTAATTACTTTTGAAGGTTTCTTAAAAGTGTATTTAGAAGGTACAGATAATGAAGATGAAGAGCAAGCAGGAATGTTACCTAAGATGGAAGTAAATGAATCATTAATAAACGAATTAATTACAGCAACAGAACGTTACACGCGTCCGCCAGCAAGATATACCGAAGCTGCTTTGGTAAAACAGTTAGAAGAGTTAGGTATAGGACGTCCGTCAACCTATGCACCAACAATTTCAACGATTCAAAGAAGAGAGTATGTTGAAAAAGGAACTGTTGAAGGAAAAGAAAGAAATTATATCCAGCTAAGTTTAGCAAATCAACTAGTATCTGAGCAAGTTTTAACAGAACGAGTAGGTTCTGATAAAGGAAAATTAGTTCCGACAGATATAGGAAATATTGTAAATGATTTCTTAGTAGCTAATTTTGAAACAATTTTAGATTACGGCTTCACTGCTAAAGTTGAAAACGAATTTGATGAAATTGCTGAAGGAAATGAGGATTGGACAGCAATGATTAAAGATTTCTACAAAAACTTTCATGTGGTTGTAGAAGATGTTGCAGCGAATGCAGAAAGAGCAAAAGGAGAGCGTTTGTTAGGTATAGATCCTGAAAGTGGTAAAAATGTATATGTACGTTTAGGTCGTTACGGAGCAATGGTTCAGATTGGTGAAGCTACCGATGAAGAAAAGCCACGTTTTGCGAGCTTGCAAGGTGATCAAACCATGAATTCTATCACTTACGAAGA
This sequence comes from Tenacibaculum sp. L6, assembly GCF_028823685.1. Classification (GTDB taxonomy): domain Bacteria; phylum Bacteroidota; class Bacteroidia; order Flavobacteriales; family Flavobacteriaceae; genus Polaribacter. Next base: position 37,442 of record NZ_JAPEHZ010000014.1, read on the forward strand.
AGCAATGGACTTGTTTAAGTTGCCAAAAGTTTTAGGTGATTATGAAGGTATGGAAGTAGAAGTAGCAAACGGTCGATTTGGCCCTTACATTAAATTCGATGGAAAATACGTGTCGCTTGACAAAGATGAAAACCCTATGTCGGTAGATATGGACAGAGCCATTGAATTAATTGAAGCTAAACGTAAAGCAGATGCTCCTATTGGTGAGTACGAAGGAATGCCAATTCAAAAAGGAGTTGGTCGATTTGGACCTTTTATCAAGTGGAATTCAATCTTCATCAACGTTAACAAAAAATACGATTTTGATAATTTAAGTCAGTCAGATTTAGAAGAGTTAATCGAAGACAAAAAGAAAAAAGAACGCGAAAAACTAATTCATAATTTTGAAGAAGTAGGTATTCGAGTTGAAAAAGCACGTTGGGGTCGTTTTAATGTAATTAAAGGTAAAATAAAGATTGAATTACCTAAAACTACAGAGATTGAGAAGTTAACGCAAGAAGAGGTGGTTAAGATGATAGAGGCAAAAACTCCAAAAAAGAAAACCGCAAAGAAGAAAGTAACCAAAAAGAAATAAAGAAGCGTTCTATAAAAAATAGTTTGCTATATTAGCACCCTAAAAATCCCCCAATAAATGAATATTGACTTCTTTACACCTATCGAAGAATCTGTGGCTGCTCACGTGCTTGAGCAAGCACCTTCGGCATTAGGTAAGATAGTTCAACTTCATACTGTTGAAAATGGTTTTCCAGATTTAACAGACGTTTCAATCGCTATTTTAGCAGTTAAAGACGGAAGGGGATCTGTAGGTAATGAAGGTTGCGGAAATGGTTTAGACCAAATTCGTAAACATTTTTATCAGTTGTATGCTGGTAAATGGACAACCCAAATTGCCGATTTAGGAAATATAGAAAAAGGAAATACCGTAGAAGATACTTATTTTGCGGTTAAATCATCAATAGAATTTTTACTGAAGAATAATATTTTGCCGATCATCATAGGTGGTGGGCAAGATATTACCTATGCGAATTATAGAGCTTACGATAATTTAGAACAAACCGTTAATTTAGTAGCGGTTGATAGTCGATTCGATTTAGGTTCGTTAGAAGAGGAACTTACATCAAAATCGTATGTAAGCAGAATTGTTATGGAAGAACCTAACAATCTTTTTAACTTCAGTAATATAGGATATCAAACCTATTTCAACTCACAAGAAGAAATAGAATTGTTAGATAAATTGTATTTCGATGCTTATAGGTTAGGAGAAGTAAAAGATATTACTTTAGTAGAGCCTATAATGAGAGATGCAGATGTGGTGAGTGTAGATATAGGAAGTATTCGCCAAAGTGAAGCGCCAGCAAACGAAAATGCTTCACCAAACGGATTTTATGGAGAAGAAATTTGTGCAATAGCACGATATGCAGGGATAAGTGATAAAGTAACTTCTTTCGGAATTTACGAGTACAATGTTATGTTAGACTCCAACAGTCAAACAGCAAAATTGATAGCTCAAATAATTTGGTACTTTATAGAAGGAATGAACTCTAGAGCAAAAGATTATCCGTTTGCAACCAAAGAAAGTTATCAAAAATTTACCGTGCTTTTAAGCGATGACGACCCAATAAACTTTTATAAAAGTGATAAAAGTGGTCGTTGGTGGATGGAAATAAATTTAATATCGAATAATAAACACAAAAGACATGCGTTAATACCATGTAGCTATCGAGATTATGAACTCGCATTACAGCAAAAAACACCTGAAAGGTGGTACAAGGCTTTGCAAAAGCTTGTTTAAAAGAAAGTTGCCTAATGTGTGAAAAAATATAACTCGTAATTGTTTTTTAATAAAAAAAATAATAGGTTTACGCCTCTTTTATAAGAAAAGATATAATATGAAAAAAATAGCATTACTTGCATTATTGGTATCTATCATCTACTCTTGTGGTTCAAGTGGAGATAGAGGAGAGTTAGTAGGAGTAAAGTCTACAAGAAAATGGTTTGCTGAAAAACCATATGGAATGGCTAAAATACCAGGAGGGTCTTTTACTATGGGTAAACAAGATGAAGATCCTATGGGAGCTATGAATGCACCAACTAAAACGGTAACTGTACAACCATTTTACATGGATGAAACAGAAATTACCAATAGTGAGTATAAAGCATTCGTGTTCTGGGTAAGAGATTCTATTACAAGAACTAAATTAGCGTACCAAGCAGAATTTGCATCTATGGGAGCTGGTGAAGGAGAAGGAGCAGGAAGAGCAGAAGGTATTCAATTATATGCATTTGCATCAAAAGATACAGTAAATGAAACTCCTTACGAAAAGTACATGCGTGAAAACTACTACGAGTTAGGAGCAGGATTAGATTCTTTAAAACCATTAAACTGGGAAGAAGAAATTATTTGGGAAGCTCCTGAATATCCAGATGCTGATTATGTAGAGGTAATGGATTCTTTATATATTAAGAAAGACGAGGCTTTAAACGGAATTAGAACGTTTAATACTAAATTATTAAACTACAGATACTACTGGTTTGATAACGAAGCAGCAGCAAGAACAGGAAAGAACAGAAAAGATTTCTTAAAAAATGAAGTAATTAACGTATATCCAGATACCACAGTTTGGATTAAAGACTTCAACTATTCATACAACGATCCAATGCACCAAGAGTATTTTGCTCATAAAGCATATGAAAACTACCCAGTAGTAGGTGTAACTTGGAATCAAGCAAAAGCATTTTGTAACTGGAGAACTCAAACTAAAAATAACTTCCAACGTTCAAGAAAAAAGTTAGGATTAGTACCAGCGTTCAGATTACCAACAGAGGCTGAGTGGGAATATGCAGCTCGTGGAGGTTTAGATTATGCTAAATACCCTTGGGGTGGGCCAAGTACTACAAGTGATAGAGGGTGTTTCTTAGCAAACTTTAAACCAGTACGTGGAGACTACGCGGCAGATGGAGCTTTATATACGGTAGAAGCAATGTCATACAATCCAAATGAATATGGATTATTCAACATGGCAGGTAACGTTTCTGAATGGACAAATACAGCGTACAACCAAATGTCTTACTACATGGGGTCTACAATGAACCCTAACGTAGAAATTAAGGAAAATAGAAGAAAAATTATCCGTGGAGGTTCATGGAAAGATGTAGCCTATTTCTTAGAAGTAAGTTCTCGTGATTGGGAATATGCAGACACAGCAAGAAGTTATATCGGATTCAGAACTGTTCAAGATTATTTAGGAACAAACAAGAGTAATTAAGAAGAAAACAAGAATAAATATTAATCCCCAAAAATTTAAAAATTAAAATTATGGCACAATCAAAATCAACTAAGAAGATGTTCAATATGGCTTACGGTTTAGGAGCCGCAGTAGTTATCATTGGAGCATTATTTAAAATTTTACACTGGCCTTTTGGAAATGAAGTATTAATGATAGGTATGATAGTGGAAGCAGCTGTTTTCGCATTATCAGCTTTCGAAGCAGTAGAAGACGATTTAGATTGGACTAAAGTATATCCAGAATTAGCGGATGGACAACCAACAGGAAAAAAAGCAAAAGAAGCTTCTCCTGTTGAAGCACAAAGCATGTTATCTCAAAAGTTAGATAATATCTTAAGTGAAGCTAAATTAGACGCACAATTAGTATCTCGTTTAGGAGATAGTATTAAGAGTTTCCAAGGAGCAGTAGAGCCTTTAGCATCTGCTTCTCAATCAATTTCAGCTACAAACAGCTATAACGAACAAATGTCTAGAGCAGCAGCTCAAATGGAATCTTTAAACAGTTTATACCAAACTCAAGTAGAGAATGCTAGTAAGCAAGCTGATTTAAACTCTGCAATGGTTGAAAACTCTCAACGTTTACAAGAGCAAATGCAATCTTTAGCAACGAACTTATCTTCGTTAAATGGAGTTTACGGTGGAATGTTATCTGCAATGTCTAACAAGTAATTAATTAGTTTATCTAAATAATTAACGAAACAAACTAATTAATATGGCAGGAGGAAAACTATCACCAAGGCAGAAGATGATTAACCTGATGTACTTAGTGTTTATTGCAATGTTAGCAATGAACATGAGTAAAGAGGTATTATCAGCCTTTGGATTAATGAATGAAAAATTAACCGAAGCAAACATAAAGTCAACAGAAAAAAATAAACGCGGCTTATGAAACTTTAGCACAAAAAGCTGCTGAACAAGCAAAGCAATATGGAGAGGCTAAAGAAAAAACAGATAAGCTAAAAGTAGCTGCGGATGAATTATATGCATATGTTGGAGATTTAAAGAGCCGAATGACAGGTGATATAGAAGATAAAACAGCATATGAAACTATGGATAAGTCTAAGTTTTTAGACGAATTATTCTTTAAAGGTGGAAAAGTAACTGAAGCAGGTAAAGAATTTGTAGCTAAAATTGATGGATTTAGAAATCAAGCAATGACAGCTTTAGAAGGAACAGATGTTGCTGATGTTGTAGCAGCTCGTTTCAGTACAGAAAAAGTAACTAATAAAGATGGAGACAAAATCGATTGGTTAAAGTATAACTATGAAGGTTTCCCATTAATTGCTTCGTTAACAAAGTTAACTCAAATTCAAGCAGATATTAAAGCTACAGAATCTGATGCGTTAACAGCGTTATTACAAGGAGAGTTACAAAGTGCAGTTTCTATGACCAAGTATGAGGCTATGGTTGTTTTCGACAAGAGCGCATACTACCCAGGAGAAAACTTATCAGGTAAGATTGTTTTAGGAAAGAAAGATCCTAATTTAACAGCTGAGAAAGTTATCGTTAATGGTGAAGAAATTGAGAAAGAAAAAATTCAAGCAGGTCAAGTTATCTTAGACGGTCCAGCAGGAAACGTAGGAGACAAAGAATTAAAAGGAGAGTTCCAGTTTAAAGAAGGAGATTCTATTGTTAAGATAGACATCAAAGGAGCATATGCTGTAATTCCAAGACCAAACGAAGCATTAGTTTCGGCAGATAAGATGAATGTAGTATATCGTGGTTTATCTAACCCATTAACTATTTCTATTCCAGGAGTACCAAGTAATAAAATTAGTGCATCAGCTCCAGGTTTAAAAAGAGTAAGTGGAGATAAATATGCAATGTATCCAGGTAAAGGAAGCGAAGTAAATATCGTTGTAACTGGTACACCAGCAGGATCAGATAAAGGAGTACGTTCTGTAAAGAAATTTAGAATTAAAGACATACCACCAGCAGTAGGTATGGTAAGAGGACAATACGGTACAGTAAAAATGCCAAAGGCAAGTTTAGGAAATGTTAGTATCGCAGCTGGTTTACCAGACTTCTTATTCGATTTAAAATTAAACGTATCTAGCTTTAAAATTAAAGTTCCTGGTCAAGTAGCTATTCCAGTTAACGGAACTAGATTAAATCCTAGAGCAAAAGCAGCGTTATCAAAAGCTAGAAGAAATGATGTAATTACTATTTTTGATATTAAAGCATCAGTTTCTGGCTCTAATTATAGCATCAAAAAAGTATTACCTGTTGCTATAGAAATTACAAATTAATAAGTAAAAACAAGAAAGTATGAATTGGAAGCGTTTTTATATGGTTTTATTCGCATTTGCAGCTACAAGCTATGCAAGTGCACAAGCTAACCTTTTAAATGCTAAAAAGGTAGATGAAATTGGATTTAAATCTGAAGCACAAATCGCTTCAGAAGATGACAAACCACTTCCTTATGGCTATATTAGTGATAGAGATGTGTTATGGTCTAAAGTGGTGTGGGAATACGTAGATTTAAATCAAAAAATAAATCTCCCTTATTATTACCCAATTGATACTATGAATGCCGGATTAACAAGACGTTCGTTATTTGATACCCTATTAAAAGGAATTAAAAATGGTGAAATTACAGAAGTTTATAACGACTCTTATTTCACTACTAAAATAGGGATGGAGGAAGTTAAAGTAATGACTTATAACGAGCGCCAAAATGGTGATTATGTTGATCCTTACTATGTACAATCTCAAGATATCAAAGGATATATGTTAAAAGGTTTATGGTATTTTGATAAGCGTCAAGGTGAGTTAAAGTATCGTTTATTAGCGTTAGCTCCTATGGGACCAGACGTACAAGTAATGGGAGTTGAAGAAATTGACGATAAAGAAAATGTGTACGAATTGTTCTGGGTATATTTTCCAGATGCAAGAGAAACCTTACACAATTCTAAAGTATTCAACCCTGAAAACTCAGCGCAACCCTTGTCTTACGATAACTTGTTAAACGCAAGACGTTTTAATTCTACAATTCTAAAGGAAGAAAACATTTATGGAGACAGAGCTATTTCTGACTATATCCGTGGAAACTCATTATTCCAATTATTAGAAGCGAATAGAATTAAAGAAGGTATTCGTGATCGTGAAATGGATATGTGGAATTACTAGAATTCTGCTACACATAATTAAAAAAGAGCTTGCATTGCAAGCTCTTTTTTGTTGTAATAATAGTATTTTTGGGGTATGATTAGAAAGGTAGATTATATAGTTGTTGGGTTAGGACTGTCAGGAATAGCGTTAGTAGAAAAGCTTATAGAAAACAACAAGAGTTTTGTAGTTTTTGAAAACAACTCACAAGTATCGTCTGTAGTAGCAGGAGGTGTATACAATCCTGTAATTTTAAAACGATTTACACCTGTTTGGAACGGTCACGAGCAGTTGCAAAAAGCACTTCCTTTTTATAAAAAGTTAGAAGAAAAATTAAACATAACGTTAGATTATAGTTTCATCACAAAGAAGGTGTTTACAAGTGTGGCCGATGAGAATAATTGGTTTATAGCTTCAGACAAGCCAATGTTAGCTCACTATATGAACCCTACTATTCAAAAAGGAAAAATTAAAGGAGTCATTGGTGATTTTGGTTTTGGAGAGTTAACAGGTACAGGAAGAATAGATACACCATTACTGGTTACTGCCTATAAAGAATATATCAATTCCTTAGGGAATCTTGTTGAAGAAGCTTTTGATTATTCAAAATTAATGATTGAAGATAATGCTGAAGTTCAATACAATGACATAATTGCTAAACAGGTTGTGTTTAGTGAAGGTTTTGGATTGAAAAAGAATCCATTTTTTAATTACTTACCACTTAATGGAACAAAGGGAGAAACAATAACTATTCATGCACCTGACTTACAAATTGATTTTCTATTAAAAGGAAGTGTTTTTGTAATGCCGTTAGGTCGTGATAACTATAAAGTCGGAGCAACATTTAATTGGACAGATAAAACCTCTATTCCAACAGAAGAAGGAAGAAAAGAGTTAGAAGATAAGCTTCAGAAAATTATTTCCGTGCCTTATACAGTGATAGAACAATCAGCAGGAATACGTCCTACGGTAAAAGATAGAAGGCCTTTAGTAGGTGTCCACCCTAAATACGCTCAATTAGCAGTTTTAAACGGCTTAGGTACACGTGGAGTTATGGTAGCGCCAACTGTTGCCGAAAACTTGTTTAATCACCTTGAAAATGGTAAAAAATTAGATAGCGAGATTGATATTAAAAGATTTGAATAATGTGAATCTAAAAACGTTCACAAACAAAAATAGCTTCCTATAATCAGGAAGCTATTTTTGTTTTGATATGATTGTATTTTAAAAACTACTTTTCTGATTGTAATTCTTTAGCGTCTTTTTTGTAACTCACGAAAAGGTTAATCCATATAATTCTTGAAAGACGAATAGTAACTGGAGTTAAGATTAAAGAAACAATTACAATAGCAATAAAACTATGTAAAATAGACAATCCGATAAATACCTTTGCTATAATAAAAATAGCAACAAAAAGTGCTACTGCCAATGCGTAATTAACATACATGGCGCCAAAAAAGAAAGAAGGTTCCATCATGTATTTAAAGTTACATTTAGGGCAATTGTCGTGTAACGTAGTTATTTTTTTTGGGTTTAAATTTAGTTTATACTTGAAAAATTCACCTTCATGACAACGAGGACATTTGCTGTTGAAAATACTGTATAATTTACTTCCTTTTCCAAACATTTCTTATAGATATTAAGTTCGATTAACTATTTGCTTTTTGTAAGTTTGCACAAATTTCAACAAAAATAAAACAGTATTTTGTAACCACAGTTACAAAACCTTGGTAATTTGCTAAAATTATGTTAAACGTACACGATTTATCAGTTTCCTTTATGGGAACAGATTTGTTTTCTGGAATCACCTTTAAATTAATTAAAGGAGATCGTATTGGATTAATTGGAAAAAACGGAGCAGGTAAATCTACGCTACTTAAAGTTTTGGCAAAAGATATTGAAAGTAGTGGTGGTACGTTGGCATTTGATAAAGAGGTTCGTATCGGGTTTTTACGTCAGGATATTGATTTTGATTACGGACGAACCATTTTAGAAGAAGCCTACCAAGCATTTACTGAAATTAAAGAAATTGAACTAGAACTTGATGAAATCAACCGTCAATTAGCGGAAAGAACCGATTATGAAAGTGAAGCGTATAATCAATTAATTGTTGATTTAAACGAGAAAACAGAACGTTATGAGTTGCTTGGTGGGTATAATTACCAAGGAGAAACAGAAAAGATTTTACAAGGGTTAGGATTTCAACGTGAAGATTTTGATAAGTTGACGGATACCTTTTCAGGAGGTTGGCGTATGCGTATTGAATTGGCAAAACTTCTTCTTCAGAATAATGATATTTTATTACTCGATGAGCCTACTAACCACTTAGATATCGAGTCGATTATTTGGTTAGAAAACTTCTTGAAGAATTATGCAGGAGCTATCGTTTTAGTGTCGCACGATAAGATGTTTTTAGATAATGTAACCAATCGTACCATAGAAATTTCGTTAGGTCAGATTTACGATTATAAAAAACCGTATTCTGAGTTCTTAAAACTACGTGCTGAGATCAAAGAAAAGCAGTTACAAACACAGAAAAATCAGCAAAAGGAAATAGAACATACTGAAAAGTTGATTGAAAAGTTCCGTGCAAAGGCTAGTAAAGCTTCCATGGCGCAATCGCTGATTAAAAAGCTGGAAAAAGTAGAGCGTATTGAGGTTGATCAAGATGATAACGCAGTGATGAATGTTCGTTTTGAAATTTCAAAAGAACCAGGTAAAATTATTGTAGAGGCTGAAAACTTAACGAAGAACTACGGAGAAAAAGAGGTATTAAAAGATGTTGATTTACTTATTGAGCGTAATAGCAGAATTGCCTTTGTAGGTCAAAACGGACAAGGAAAATCTACTTTAGCAAAAATGATGGTAGGGGAAATTCCGTTTGAAGGAAGTTTAAAACTCGGACACAATGTAGAGATAGGATATTTTGCACAGAACCAATCCGAAGAATTACCGCCTGAAAAAACAGTGTTGGAAATTATGGAAGATGCTGCCAATGATTCTAACCGATTAAAGGTGAGAGACATGTTAGGAGCTTTCTTGTTTGGTGGAGAAGCGGTAGACAAAAAAGCAAAAGTACTATCAGGAGGAGAACGAAACCGTTTAGCCTTGTGTAAGTTATTATTATCACCGTTTAACGTGTTGATAATGGATGAGCCTACCAACCACTTGGATATTGCTTCTAAAAATGTACTGAAAAAAGCCTTACAGAACTTTGACGGAACGTTAATCGTAGTATCTCACGATCGTGATTTCTTACAAGGATTAACTACAACCGTGTACGGATTTAAAGATCGAGAAATAAAAGAATATTTAGGCGATATCGATTACTTCTTAGAGCAACACAAAATGGAAAGTTTACGTGATGCTGAAAAAAGAACGGTGGTAAAAGACGAAAAAGATACATCTAAAAAAGAAGCTTATCAATTATCAAAAGAGCAAGAAAAGGAGCTGAAAAAGCTAAAAAACAAGCTCAATAAAATAGAAAACCAAATAGCGGATTTAGAAGCTGAAATTGAACAAATAGATTTAGAACTCGCTCAGAATTACGACGAAGTTTCTTCTCGCCCTAACTTCTTTGAAAACTACAAAGCCAAAAAAGCTAAAGTAGACGAGTTAATGGAAGAGTGGGAGCAAGTAGAAGAACAAGTAGCTAGTTTTTAATATTACTTTTTGCGACCAGAGAAATGTTCCATTGTTTTATAAATTCCAAAGACGTTTCCTGCAAACCAATCAAAAATAGTAATTGACGTTACCGCTTGAGCAAAACGTGTAAATCTGTAAATATAACCAGGAATACTGATTAACTTTTTATTCTTCCCAATTGCTTTAACAATGGTTAATGCTGTTGCTTCAGGTTCAAGAATTGGAATTTTAGACCTTACACCGTCAAACATACCAGTATTAATGTAGTAAGGCAATATTGTGGTAATATTCACTTTTTTATTCAGTTGTTCTATCTCTAAACGCAAGCTATCCGACCAACCGATAAGCGACCATTTACTAGCTGCATACACCGACATTTTAGGGTTTGAAACTAGTCCGCCAGACGAAGCAATATTGCAAATATGCCCTGAATTTCGATCCAACATATCTTTAAGAAACTCAAGTGTGATAAACATTGGCGCATTTGCATTAATTTCCATGGTTTTAGCAATGTCAGTTGCCGTATGATCTTTAAAATATTTACCAACTATAATTCCTGCATTATTGATTAATACATCAACAATACCAATTTCTGCTTTAACTTTTTTAGCGGTGTCTTGAATTTGTTCAAGGTTTGAAATATCAATGGTGTAGGTAAATAGTTCTCCTAGGTTAGAAAACTCCGTTACTGTTTTATCAATATTCTCTTGGTTAATATCCCAGATAATAACTTTGGCTTTTCGTTCTAATAGTAAACGAACCATTATTTTACCAATTCCAGAAGCTCCTCCAGTAATTAATACTGTTTTATCTTTTAAGTACATATTTTTGTTTTGGTTGTAACGGTTTCGGCTATGAGTAGTTGCGTGGTTTAGCACTTAACTTTGCAAGTACGCACCAAACTGAAAATTCGCGAGGATTTTCAGAAGTAGGCGAGAACAAGCAATTACCTATAGCCATTGTTGCCAGTAGTTTTTTATTCCGTTATTTTTATTTGAGAGTTTAATTTTATTAAGTCCGAAATCAGTTCGTCATTATTTTCCGGCGCTATATAAATTTCATCAAATTTATTGAATTTTATAATTAGTCCATTTCTCGCCAGTGCTGGTTTTATTCCGCTCCACATAGTTTTTCCTTTCATTATTTCCTTTATGTTTGGAATTCCGATTTTTCCCCTTAAAAATCCCGACCTATAAATCAATTCATTATTTTCAATTTTGTAAGATGTGTCAAAATAAATCCAAAATATTGAGATTAGTGGACTCAATAATGGTAAAAGAATAAACGGTTTTTCCGAGAATGTACTCTTATCCATAAAGAAAATAGCTATTGGTAATATCACAGAACCAATTAGTAAATAATTGATAAATCCTTTTCTATTTGGTTTATAAATTTTCATTCAGTTTGTGTTTTTTCTTAAATTATTGCCAACTCGTTATATAAGAAATAAAAGTTTTGTTATCCCTGTATTATAATGTGATAAGTGGAGATTTCAGTAATTTTATTTTATTTCAATTTTCGAGCTTCAATATAGTAAAATAATGTCATTTCGAATAAGCGATTTTATGAGCGAAGGGAGAAATCTTAAGATTGTGAGTCACTGCTATTAATGAGATTCCTCCCTCTGGTCGGAATGACGGTTGGTAAAAAATGTCAAAAAAGTGTAAAAGAAATGTCAATTCTCTAAAAAAGAAGAGAAAAAATGTGTTATTTGTAAGTTGTATGAGTAAGAGAGCTATTTTTTATATAGGTATATTTTTAATTTCAGTACAACTTATTTCTTGTAAAACCAACAATGAGTTTACTGAAAAAGTAAGAGTTTCATTGCGAAATGTAGGGCATCAATTGTTGTTAACCAACCAAGATTCTACTTCATTGGTCCTGCCTATAAAAGAACTAAACAAACATAAATATCAATTAACCTTTCAAAGTAATTTGCAGGTATCACCTGATAGTTTGGTAGCGATTGTGAAAAGAAGTTTTTCTCAATCAGAATTACCAGTCAACTATCGTATAGAGGTCAAAAAATGTTTGAATGAGGAAGTAGCTTACAGTTACGAAATGATGCAGAGTGAAGAAAACGCCATTGTACCTTGTAAGGGAAGAGTGTTGCCTGCCAATTGCTATTTTATAGATGTCCAGTTTCTTAAAAAGGAAAATAAGAATCAATATTTTTTCTACGGATTCGTACTCTTAATTTCGATTTTGGGTTTTGGTGTGTATCAGAAAAAGAAAAGAAAAATAATAACCGACACAGCTTCGAACAATTCGCTAAGTTTAGGAAGGTTTACATTTTATCCTGAACAAAATAAGTTGATTAAAGAAGCGGAAGAAATTCCGTTATCTAATAAAGAGTGTGAGTTGTTAACTATTTTTATTGACAGACCCAACGAAGTAATTAAAAGAGAAGAATTGATGAAAAAAGTTTGGGAAGAAAATGGTGTTGTGGTAGGTAGAAGTTTAGATACCTACATTTCAAAACTTCGTAAAAAGTTAAAAGAGGATGCTTCTATAAAAATCACCAATATTCACGGAGTAGGGTATAAGCTAGAAATAGATTAAACCTGTATTTTTGTGGTGTTAATTTTTTTGAATGCTTTTTCAACTCAACATACCTACACCCATAAATCAGCAAATTCAAATGCCCGTTTTAGCAAGCAAAGGAATTGAACTTTTTGTAAAGAGAGAAGATACCATTCATCCATTTGTTTCAGGGAACAAATTCAGAAAACTAAAGTACAATATTGAAGAAGCAAAGCGACAAGGAAAAGAAACCTTGTTGACTTTTGGTGGCGCTTTTTCAAACCATATTGCAGCGA
>NZ_JAPEHZ010000150.1 GCF_028823685.1 Tenacibaculum sp. L6
TCAGTTTTCTTCGCTCCACCACGACGGCTACGACGAGTACTCTTTTTAGCTTTGTCTCCTTTTGGATTGTATAACTCGTTGTAATCAACTAATTCAACCATAGCCATAGGAGCATTATCTCCTTGACGGTTTCCTAGTTTGATGATACGTACATATCCTCCTGGTCTGTCTGCTACTTTTACAGAAACTTCTTTGAATAATTCTGTAACAGCCTCTTTGTTACGTAAGTAACTAAATACTACACGACGGTTGTGAGTTGTATCGTCTTTAGATTTTGTAATTAAAGGCTCAACAAACTTACGTAAAGCTTTCGCTTTAGCTTCTGTAGTATTGATTCGCTTGTGCTCGATTAAAGAACAAGCCATGTTAGATAACATCGCTTTTCTGTGCGCTGTTTTTCTACCTAAATGATTAAATTTTTTTCCGTGTCTCATGACATTTGGTTTTAGCTCTCATCTTGCTACTACTCTAATTTAGAGGAGCAAAATATGAAAGGTTAATCTTTATCTAATTTGTATTTACTTAAATCCATTCCGAAATTTAAACCTTTGTTAGCCACTAACTCATCTAATTCAGTTAATGATTTTTTACCAAAGTTTCTGAACTTCATTAAATCGCTTTTGTTAAATGATACTAAGTCTCCTAAAGTATCAACTTCTGCAGCTTTTAAACAGTTTAAAGCACGAACTGATAAATCCATATCAACTAATTTCGTCTTTAATAACTGACGCATGTGTAATGATTCCTCATCATATGTTTCAGTTTGTGCAATTTCATCAGCCTCTAAAGTGATACGCTCGTCAGAGAATAACATAAAGTGATGGATTAAAATCTTAGCTGCTTCGGTTAAGGCGTCTTTAGGATTGATAGAACCGTCAGTATCGATATCGAAAACTAATTTTTCGTAATCGGTCTTTTGCTCTACACGGAAATTTTCAATTGCATATTTTACATTCTTAATTGGAGTGTAAATAGAATCTGTAAAAATTGTTCCTAAAGGTGCACCAGCTCT
>NZ_JAPEHZ010000151.1 GCF_028823685.1 Tenacibaculum sp. L6
ATGATTTTGTTCCTAATACAGGAATAGTATCATGTGCCATTGGTGCAGCAACAGTAGTCATAGGTACGCGAGCACCGTAATGAAACTTGCTAACAAATAAATAATCACCTACTAACAATGTTTTTTCTAACGAAGAAGTAGGAATAGTGTATGGTTGCATAAAATAAGTATGCACTAAAGTAGCGGCTATAATAGCAAAAGCAATAGAACTTATCCATTCACCTAAAGGAGACCTTGGTTTTAAGCTTCTGTTTTCAATGTGTTTTGCATCTGTAAAATAATTGATGTAATAAATATATAAGCCTAAAGTAAGAACAGCTAAAATAGTATCTGGTTTTTTGTTGAAGCCAAAACTTCTACAAGTTTCAATCCACACTATTGGAAACATAAGTAGGTTTACAATAGGAACGAATAATAAAATCACCCACCATTTAGGGCGATTAATAATTTGCATTAGTACTATGGCGTTGTATACAGGTACAGCAGCCTCCCAAGCTTTTTTACCAGCTCGTGTGTATAGCTTCCACGTACCTAAAAAATGAACAACTTGTATGAATAAGAAGAATAAAAACCATTCAGTAAATGTCATAATCTGTATATTTTGTTTTCCTTTTCAGGAATGTAATTCTAAGCTTATTTGTGCTTTTTAGCTGCTTATTGTTACGTTATTAACCTAAGTTTAACACATCTCTCATGGTGTAAACACCTGTTTTGTTATGTAACCATTCAGCGGCAATAACGGCTCCTAAAGCAAAACCTTGTCGGTTGTGTGCTGTGTGTTTTATGTCAATTGTATCTACTTCAGAACTATAAGTTACAGTATGTGTACCTGGTACATCTGGAGTTCTAACAGCTGTAATAGGAATATTATCTTCGGAAGTTTTTTCGTCTAACTCCCAAGCTTTTTTATTGGTGTTTTCAATAATTCCTTCAGCTAAAGTAATAGCAGTACCACTTGGAGCGT
>NZ_JAPEHZ010000152.1 GCF_028823685.1 Tenacibaculum sp. L6
TCTTTTATAGATGTTCAAAAACAACTTACTGAATTTGTAAAACATCCCGAAAATTTTGTTTGGGTTGCAGAAAAGAAAAAATTCACCCAACCTAAAGGCGGAAAATACTTATTGAAAGAAGGCATGAGCATGAATGATGTGGTAAACCTTTTACGTAGCGGAAATCAAACTCCAATCACTTTATCGTTCAACAATCAAGATACTTTAGAAAAATTAGCAGGAAGAATTTCCGAACAAATTGAAGCTGATTCTACTGCTTTATTACAAGCAATGATTGATACTAACTTTTTATCAACTAACAATTTTACAGAAAAATCAGCTTTAGGAATGTATATTCCGAATAGCTATGAGTTTTACTGGAATACTTCTGCAGAAAACTTCCGTGATAAAATGCTACGCGAATACAATCGTTTTTGGACTCCTGCTAGATTAGAAAAAGCTAAAAAACTAAATCTTTCAAAAGAAGAAGTTATCACATTAGCTTCTATTGTTCAAAAAGAAACAGCTCAAAAAATTGAGCGTCCTATTGTTGCTGGTTTATACTTGAATAGATTAAAAGACAACTGGCCTTTACAAGCTGACCCTACAGTTATTTATGCTATCAGAGAAATAAAAGGACAAGATTTTGTAGTAAAAAGAGTTTTGAATAAAGATTTAGTAATAGACTCTCCTTACAATACCTACAAGAACACAGGACTTCCTCCTACTTTAATTGCAATGCCTGATATTTCCTCTATCGATGCTGTTTTAAACCACCAAAAACACAACTATTATTATATGTGTGCAAGTGTAGATAAGATTGGTTTTCATGAATTTGCGAATTCTTTAGCACAGCACAATAGAAATGCAGTGAAATACCAACAATGGATAAATCAACAAGGGATAAGAAGATAAATTAACAAAAATTTATTTTCACTAATTTTAATAAAAGATTATCAAAAAAATAATAAAACCCT
>NZ_JAPEHZ010000153.1 GCF_028823685.1 Tenacibaculum sp. L6
TCCTCCATCAAAATCAGAGCACGGAATCCCTGGTCGTGCAATAGTTGTGATACCATTCTGATGTAACAATTCACTCATAGTGCTGAGACCTTTGAGATAGCTGTTTGGCCCAAGCAAGATGGGAGCCATCTTAGGGACTAGTGCAAGCCACCCTCCTTCAAAAAAATGACCTTTACTCCATTCTACCTGAGGGTTATCTTTAAAATCACTTTCCTTGATGCCTAATTTGGCAATCGCAGCATCATTTAAATAAATTTCGTGGAAAGACCGGTGTATGATTCCCACTGGTTGATTTCCAGCAATTTCATTGAGAAGGTCTCTTGAAAGTTCTCCATGCCAAAGTTGATGATAGCCCCAGATGAAATAGATTTGATCTGGGCTTGCGTTTGATCTTATAGATTCGCTAATTCTACTGCGATAAGCTTGCTCACCTTGGACACCTTCTTTAGTTCCAGAAGGTAATTTCCAATCGTAAGGAGCAATTATTTCGTTTTGAAGCATTATAGCAGCTAAAGAAGGATGCAAATGAGGCTCAATAAAACCTGGCAATAACGTCTTACCATCTAAGTCAAATTTGCCTGCATTTTTATACTTATTTTCAGCAGTCTTTAGATCTCCTTTGAAAATAATTTTTCCATTAGCTTCTACTATGGCTTCCAAATACTGTGGACTTTCTCCTTCCATCGTGATGATGTCTCCATTAAAATAGATTTTGGTCGATTCATCTGAAGCATTTGAGTCCTTACTTTTTTTCGAAGAGTCGTTGCACGAAGAAAAAATTATGGCACTAAGGATTAAAAATAAAAAGGTTAATTGTTTCATGCTTTTATAATGTTATAATTATTGCCAACGGTTTGGGTATGGTGCGTGTCCCGCAGGGCATGCACTATACCCGTTGTTAGCACACGTTTTTTTATTTTCGTTTTGAGTATGCATTTAATTTCCGAATAGGTTC
>NZ_JAPEHZ010000154.1 GCF_028823685.1 Tenacibaculum sp. L6
ACAACTGTATTACCACATAGAAACGACGATCCTAATGGACCTAAGTCATTTATGTTAATCAGTAACGATTCTGATAACCATAGATTCTACTCAGATTTAGAAGAAGAAGAAATAGCAGCTAACGCAGCATTTACATATCAATTTGCTAAAAACAGTGATGATATGTACAGAGCTAAAGTTAAATTAGGATATAGTGGAAGATTTAAAAATATAGACTTCAACGCTACTCAATTTAACTTTGTAATTAACCAAAGAACAGCACAACCATTCATTGATGATGTTTACAACTTAGACAGTTACTTTAACCAAGCTAACTTTAATGCAGGCTTATATTCTATTGGAACTTTTAGAGGAGGTTTAAATGCTTCTATTGATGTTTTATTACCTCAAACTTACGGAGGAAATCAAAATATAAACGCAGGTTATTTAGAATTTGAATACAAATTCTCTGATAAATTCACAGGTGTTTTTGGTGTAAGAGGTGAGCAAGTTAAACAATCATTAAACTACAACACATCTGTTAATGTTGGTCAAAGTGAATTAGATGAGTTCCAAATATTACCAGCAACATCTTTAAAGTATGCACTTAACGATAAGCACAACTTAAAATTTGCTGCAAGTAAATCATATACTTTACCTCAATTTAAAGAAAGAGCTCCTTTCCTTTACGAAGGGGTAGTAAATAGTTCTCTTGGTAACCCTAACTTATATTCTTCAGATAACTATAACGCTGACTTTAAATGGGAATTTTTCCCTGAAAGAGAAGAAATTATCTCTGTAGGTGTTTTTGGTAAATACATTGAAAACCCAATTAACGAAATCAGAATTAACTCTGCTTCTAACGATATTAGTTATGCTAATACTGGAGACTGGGGTATGGCTTATGGAGTTGAACTTGAATTAAGAAAAGTATTATTCAACAAAGAAGTTGGAGAA
>NZ_JAPEHZ010000155.1 GCF_028823685.1 Tenacibaculum sp. L6
TATGTATACGATGTTAATCTTAAAAATTCTAAGTTAAACACCAAAAAGCCTATCAAAGAATACAGAATACTATATACCAAAAATGCTGAAGTTAAGCCTCTAACTCCAACACAAAAAAGGCTTGCTTATGGTATGGTATTGCTTAATGCAGATGATAATTCTTTTAAATTTAGACTAGCTGCTTCTTCAAAACTTGTTTTTAATTTAGAGAAAAAAAACAATCGTTACAAAATTTTTGTAAACCATAATACAACAAAAATATACCTAGACAGAATGTTCTTAAATATTAATGGAACTGGTTTAAGTACTGAAATAAAATCGGTTATTCTTTACGGAAAAGACTACAATACCAATAAAAAAATTGAAATTAAAGTTGAAGACTTTTAAACGATAAAACAATCTTATATAAATCTAGACACAAAAATTGATCTTTGAGTTTTATTTAAAATACTAGGTGATAATCCCTCCTATTAGAACTTTTTAACGCTACTACAGGAGAGGTGATTCACACCATTCATTCTGGTAGTATACAAATGCTGACCGATGTATAACTGGAACCTACCTCAAACGGTAATGGAAGCAAAACCTGACCCTGCTTATTCTACTTGGGGTGGAGGCTCTGGTGTCGTAGTTGTTTACGGAATTGCCAAGCCTGCTCAAACTCCACTTACTAGTGCTGTTAGTGGGGTTTAAAATATATACTATTAAATAAGCGTCTGTTTTAAAGACGCTTATTTAGTTAACACTTTTGAATTAAACTCTTAGTACTCTTTTTATTTTCTATATTTGGATAAAAAAGTACTATTATACCTCCATATCGTTAGTATAAAAACACTAAAAGTACTTATATAAACAAGTTGTACACAAGCTCTGAAAAGCCAACCGCACAGTCAAGCACATTTTATTTTGCTCGTACCTCACAAAAGAAAA
>NZ_JAPEHZ010000156.1 GCF_028823685.1 Tenacibaculum sp. L6
TGGTTTCCCACCTATTAGCACAGTTGCATCTCCTTTTACTATAGTATCTGGAGGTCCTGAACATGTGCATATATCTCCCATTACAGCAGCTGGTTTTCCTGCTATTAATACAGTAGGTACTCCTGGTCCAGTTATAGGGCCTCCTGTATGCGGCGTAGAACCGTTATACATTGGGCATGTATGCATATGTGATATAGTTGCTGCAGGTCCTGGCATAATTACTCGTTTTTAATTAATTTTCACTATTCCACCTGACACTTCAGTTACAGCACTACCTGTTACTTTTGTTTGCGTTCCATTTACTTCAGCACTTGTCTTTCCTTCAACAATAGCGTTCATACCTTGTAATGTAGCATCCCCTGTAGCTTCCATAGCTAATTTATCTTTGCTTTTTACGGAAGTAGTACCATCAGACTGTAATTTTAATTCTCCTTTAGCTATTAATAATGTATCGGACTCTGTACTAACTTCTACATTCTTTTTAGCGTTTAAACGGATATTTTCTTCAGCATTGAGGTTAATATTCTTAGCAGAAAATTCCATGGTTTCAACAGACTGAACAAACAATGATTTTTCTTTAGTATCAAAAGTTATAATACTTCCGTCTTTGTCTTTTATGGTTATTTTCTCCTTATCTTTTGTATCGTCTAACTCAATCGTATGTCCACCACGCGTAATAATGCTCTTTCTTACATTTTCTTCATCTCCTCCTGCTCCATTTTTACCTGTAAACATGCTTCCCATTACAAAAGGACGATTAGGGTCGTTATGTTCAAAACCTACCATTACTTGATCTCCTATTTCTGGAATAAATACAAATCCTCTATTGGTTTTAGTAAGATCACTGCTTCCTGCATCTGGAGTCATTACACGAATAAAATCTGTTTTTGCTCCAATAGCTTCTTGCCAGTAAAACT
>NZ_JAPEHZ010000157.1 GCF_028823685.1 Tenacibaculum sp. L6
TAGAAGTAGTTGACAATAAAGGATGTAATGCTACAAACTCAGCTACGATTAACCCACAGGTAAGAGTAACGGCTACAAGTACGCCAGAAGATTGTAATTTAGGAACGATTACCTCAGTAGGAGCAGACGGATCAGGAACGGGCTATGTTTATGCAGTAGTTGCTGATGGAGCAACACCAGTTGCAGGAGATTTTGCAGCAGGTAATGCATCAGTTAACAGAGCAGCTGGAACATACGATGTGTATGTAGAGGATAGTAATGGATGTCGTGGAGTATTCCAAGATGTTGTAGTAGGAAGCGTAACGCCAGTAACAGCAAGTGTATCAGAGACACAAGCAAGCTGTTCGACAGATACAGGAAGTTTAAGTATTACCGTTTCTCAAGGAACACCACCTTATACAATTAATATAACAGGAGCTGCTACGATAACACGAACAGGAGTTGGAACCACAGCAGAAAACTTTACAGGTTTAGGAGATGGTGCTTATAATATAGAAATTGTAGATTCAGAAGGATGTGATTTCCAAACAACTGCAACGATTATAGTTCCAGAAGCCTTAACAGGAGGAGGAGCAACTACAACAGATTTAAGTTGTGCTCCATCAGGAGGGGTTAACTCAGGAAGTATAAGTTTCACAGACCCAACAGGGGGAACAGGTTCTTATGTTTACTTCTATAAATTAACAAGTAGTGCTACATTCTTAAGTAGTACGACTTCACCTGTTACAGGATTAGCAGCAGGAACTTATGATGTTCTTATAGAAGATACAAATGGATGTGGAGGGTTTGCAGACACAGTTACAATAGCAGATTTACCAACAGAGCCAACTTTAACAAGTACTGTGGTATATAATTGTGACGGTACAGGTAATATTACAGTAACCCCTACACCATCAGGAACATATACCTATACAT
>NZ_JAPEHZ010000158.1 GCF_028823685.1 Tenacibaculum sp. L6
TATCGAGAACTAGCTACTACTTCTCGATACAATTTTCTTTTCAGCTATGTTGAACGAAAATCACTCGAAGTGACAGTCGTTATTTTTCTATGGAGTAGAACTAGAAACTTGTAATACTTTTCCGTTATAGTATTTGTTGCCTGTTAAAGTGAAATCAAAAATATAGTTAGCCATTTCTTTAGCTGATAAAGGTGCTTCATATCCAGGGAAAGCCTCTTCTAACATTTCTGTTTGTACAGCTCCTAAGGCTAATACATTAAAAGCTATTTGCTGTTCTTTATATTCTTCGGCTAATAATTCTGATAAAGTAATTACTGCACCTTTGGCAGAGCTATAAGCAGCTAGTCCAGGAAATTTCATGCTTCCTTGTATTCCGCCCATACTACTCACTGTTACTACATGACTTCCTTTTAGCATAAAGGGTAAAAGGTTTTTAGTTAATTCAGCAACTGCAAAAACATTTACTTTATAAACTTCTTCAAAATCTTTTGTAGTTAATTGTTCAAAAGGTTTGTTAATCAATTTTCCTGCATTATTGATAAGAATATCTACCTTTTTCCATTTTATTGAAACAAAATCAACTGCTTTTTTTATGTCATTTTCGTTAGATAAATCAACTGAAATAGTTGTAATATTAGAGTGATTTATTTGCTCTAAAGGTTTTGTGTTTCTTGATAGAGCTAAGACTTGATGCCCTTGATTAGCAAACTGCTGCGCTAATTCAAATCCAATACCTCTACTAGTTCCTGTGATAACAATATTCTTCATGTAATTGTCAAAATTTAAAAGGGCAAGCTACATAAAAATCACTAGATTTATTGCTTAATCATTCTTAAATTATTATGAAAAATGAAGTAGTTTATAAAAAATAAGAATGAATAAAAAATCCCGTTTCTTAATTATTTAGGAAACGG
>NZ_JAPEHZ010000159.1 GCF_028823685.1 Tenacibaculum sp. L6
CCGCCTGTATTTAGCCCTGTATCGCCTTCTCCAATACGTTTGTAATCTTTAGCAGATGGTAAAATTTTATAATTTTTTCCGTCAGTTAAAACAAAAACAGATAATTCTATTCCTTTTAAAAACTCTTCAATAACGACTGTTGATGAAGCGCTTCCAAATTTTTGATTGGAAAGCATTTCTTCTAATTCGGCTTTGGCTTCTTCTAAATCGTTTAAGATTAACACTCCTTTTCCAGCAGCTAATCCGTCTGCTTTTAATACGTAAGGAGGATCTAACGTTTCTAAGAATTTTTTTCCTTCAGCTAAGGTTTCAGTAGTAAAAGATTGGTAACGAGCAGTAGGAATATTGTGTTTTTCCATAAACTGCTTCGAAAAATCTTTACTTCCTTCTAATAAAGCACCATCTTTTTTAGGCCCGATTACTGGAATGTTTTTCAACTCTTCATCAGCTAAGAAAAAGTCATGAACTCCTTCAACTAAAGGCGCCTCAGGACCTACAACTACCATATTGATATCGTGTTGTAAAACGGTTTCTTTTACCTGTGCAAAATCAGTTGGATTGATAGCTATATTTTTAGCAATTGCATCAGTTCCTGCGTTACCAGGAGCTACAAAAAGGTTGTTGATTTTTGTGCTTTCTGAAAGTTTTTTAGCAAAGGCGTGCTCTCTACCGCCCGATCCTAAAATTAGAATATTCATTGTGTGTGTTGTTGTATTGTGAGTGCAAATATAAAATAAGAAAAAAGGCTATAAGCAAAACCAGTCTTTAAAATTGCATAAAAAGCAAAAAAGACCTCTTTTTAAACTAAAAGAAGTCTT
>NZ_JAPEHZ010000015.1 GCF_028823685.1 Tenacibaculum sp. L6
ACTATTAAACTAGATCAATCATTAACTCAACAATTAGTTCAAAAGCATAATTTCAAAGGTTTTGATGATTTTCTAAAAGCTGCAGGAAAAAGCAAATACAACACTACATTAACTATTAATAATACTGAAGATGGTAATCTTAAAGTTCGAGTTGATTATGTTAATATTGAATATTCTTATCATTATAATTGGTGGTGGCATCATCGGATGATGCATATGCATATGATGCATCAACAAATCCAATTTAATGCACCTGCTGGTTTTGGACCTACACAACCAAATGATTTCCATTTTAACACATACGACATACCTAAGGAAAAAAGATATTTTGAATTTGTAATAAACAATCAAAATGAAGTTATCTCAAACACTAAAACTAAAACTTTATATAAAGAAGTAGATAAAAAAGAGTATATAGATAAGCTTGAAGAAATTCAAGATTACAAACAGGAATCAAGTTGTTTTCTTGAAAACAGTTTTAGGTTTATAGCCTATTCTAAAAAAAATAAAGGTTTTATCATTCAAACTAACACTTTATAATTATGATTAGTTTTAATTACGAAACCGAGTTTCAATTACACAATGAAGAAAACACATCTAAATGGATAGAAACGTGTATTGAAAAGGAAGGTTTTGAACTGGGAGAAATCAACTATATTTTTTGTGATGATGCATATTTACACAAAATAAATGTTGAGTTTTTACAGCACGATACTTTAACCGATATCATCAGTTTCGATTATACGTTAGGTAAATTAGTAGGAGGTGATATTTTTATTTCTGTAGAAAGGGTAGAAGAGAATGCTAAAGAGTTTAATGTTTCTTTTGAAAACGAATTACACCGCGTAATTATTCACGGTATTTTACATTACATGAAATACAAGGATAAGACAGAAGAAGAGAAGCAACTAATGCGTTCGAAAGAAAATGAATGTTTAGAAATTTTAGATAAAAATTAAAATCGTTCCACGTGGAACTGAATTGAAAAATGAGTTTATTTAATACAACATACGATGTAATTGTAGTAGGAGGTGGACATGCTGGTAGCGAAGCAGCGGCAGCAAGTGCAAATATGGGAGCACACACTTTGTTAATTACAATGAACTTACAAAACATTGCTCAAATGAGTTGTAATCCTGCTATGGGAGGGATTGCAAAAGGGCAAATAGTACGTGAAATTGATGCCCTTGGTGGTTATAGTGGTATTGTAACTGATAAGACTGCAATTCAATTTAAAATGCTTAATAAATCGAAAGGTCCTGCTATGTGGAGTCCGAGAGCACAATCAGATAGAATGCAATTTGCAGACTGCTGGAGAACAATGTTAGAGCAAACAGAAAATTTAGATTTTTACCAAGATTCTGTTAACGGATTGTTGTTTGATGGAGATACTATCACAGGTGTAAAAACTGCTTTAGGTTTAGAAATAAAAGCTAAAACTGTAATCGTTACCGCAGGTACTTTTTTAAATGGATTGATTCATATTGGTGAAAAAACATTTGGTGGGGGTAGAGCAGGAGAAGGAGCTTCTACAGGTATTACTGAAGATTTAGTAGATAAAGGTTTTGAAGCTGGTAGAATGAAAACAGGAACACCTCCTCGTGTAGATGGACGCTCTTTAGATTATTCTAAAATGACTGAGCAACCAGGAGATGATAATCCAGAAAAATTCTCGTATTTACCGGTTACAAAACCGTTAACTAAACAACGTTCTTGTTATTTAACCTATACCAATCCTGAAGTGCATGATTTACTTCGTGAAGGATTCGATCGTTCACCTATGTTTAACGGTAGAATTAAATCTACAGGACCACGTTATTGTCCTTCCGTAGAAGATAAAATTAATCGTTTTGCAGAGAAAGAACGTCACCAAGTTTTTGTTGAGCCAGAAGGATGGAATACGGTAGAAATATATGTAAATGGATTCTCTACATCACTTCCTGAAGATATTCAAGACAAAGCCATTCGTTCTATTCCTGGATTTGAAAATGTGAAATTTTTTAGATATGGATACGCAATCGAATACGATTATTTTCCACCAACACAATTAAAACATAACTTAGAAACGAAGTTAATTAACAACTTGTTTTTTGCAGGTCAAATAAACGGAACGACAGGTTATGAAGAAGCAGCTGCACAAGGTTTAATGGCAGGTGTAAATGCCGCTTTAAAAGTTCAAGAAAAAGAGTGCCTTTCATTTTAAAAAGAAGTGAAGCTTATATAGGTGTTTTAATTGATGATTTAATTACCAAAGGAACTGAAGAACCCTATCGTATGTTTACTTCGCGTGCTGAATACAGAACACTTTTAAGACAAGATAATGCTGATTTACGATTAACTGAAAAATCGTATAAATTAGGATTAGCTTCTCAAGAAAGAATGGATAGAGTAGAAGAGAAGAAAAACAAAACACAAAACCTTATCGATTTTATTAGTGATTTAAGCATTACAAAAGAAGAGATAAATCCGATTTTAGAAAGTAAAAATTTAGCAACCATTAATCAGTCAATGAAATTGTTTAAAATTGCTGCGAGACCTCAGTTAAGTTTTACTGATTTTAGATCAATAGATAAACTAGAAAACTATATTCAAGAGAATAATATTGATCAAGAAATTATTGAACAAGTAGAAATTCATTTAAAATATTCTGGCTATATAGAAAAAGAAAAAAGCAATGCTGATAAATTAAACAGATTAGAGAATATTCCTATTCCTTCAACATTTGATTACAGCAAAGTAAAATCTTTATCGTTTGAAGCTAGAGAAAAATTATCTAAAATACAACCTACATCCATTTCTCAAGCAAGTAGAATAAGTGGAGTATCACCAAGTGATATTTCTGTGTTACTTGTATACATGGGAAGATAACTTACCGTATTTAGAACCATAAAAAATAAAATGTTCCATGTGGAACGTTTTATTTTTTTATGTATAATTGTTTAACCAAAAACCAATGTTCCACATGGAACACTCAACACACATAAAATTTGATTACAGAAAAAGAGTTCTATAAGAACTTAAAACCTTTTTTAAACTGTATAGATTATACAGTTTCAGAGGAGAGTTATGAAGTAATGAAAAACGAAGCTTACGATATGCTTGTAACTTCTCCTGTTCCAAACAACTTAGATAAATATTATTTAAGTGAAAATTACATTTCACATACAGATAGTAAAAAATCTCTATTCGATAAAGTTTATCAAATAGTAAAAAACCATACCCTTAAGAAAAAACTTAAATTGATTAACTCATTTAAAACAGAAGGAAAATCTATTTTAGATGTAGGAGCGGGTACAGGTGATTTTTTAAAGGTATGTAAAAATGGTGGTTGGAAAATTACAGGTGTAGAACCATCAGATAAAGCGCGAGAATTTGCTGAAACTAAAAATATAATTTTACACGAAAATTTAACTCAAGTTGAAAATAACCAATTTGATGTAATTACGCTTTGGCATGTTTTAGAACATATTCCTAATTTGGTTGAATATATTGAACAATTAAAAAAATTATTAAAACCAAACGGAGTATTAATTATTGCTGTTCCTAATCATAAAAGTTACGATGCAAAATATTATAAAGAGTTTTGGGCAGCTTATGATGTTCCAAGACATTTGTGGCATTTTTCAAAAACAGCAATTTCAAAACTATTTTCTTTAGTTGATATGAATGTTGAAAAAATACTTCCAATGAAATTTGATTCATATTATGTTTCACTTTTATCAGAAAAATACAAAACAAAAAAATCACAACCTATAAAGGCATTTTTGGTTGGTTTACAATCAAATTTAAAAGCAAAAAGTAACGGAGAGTATTCTTCTTTGATTTATATCCTAAAAAACAAATAAAACTTAATTTAATGGTGTTTATTTCTATTTAAAATAATAAAACATAGAAATACCTTAAGAAAAATAAAAAACCTCTTAAAATTGATTTTTTAAGAGGTTTTTTAATAAATTAAAATTATTAAACATTTAAGTTAATATAAGATTTAACTATTTAATAAATACACTGCAAAAATGGCTATTAAAAAGTAAACTGCTAATGTCATTGCCCCTGCATAATCTTTTGCTAATCGTTGACCAATTAATAAAAAGATTAAAGTTAATGCACATAATTCTGCTCCAATTAAAGCATAGGTATTATTTCCTGTAGTTGCTAAATGGAAAATTCCTACAAACATTAAAGCACCTGCTAACAATTCTAAAACTAAAATAATAGCTAATAATAGTGGTACTGAATTTTTTAATGGTGAATTTTGAAAATGATCTTTTATAAAAGATAAATTTCCTTTCCAATCGCTTACCTTATCTATTCCAGATTGTAAAAAAGTAACGATTAAAAAAAGTAATAATAAGATTTCTGTTATGCTTTGTTGTATAAGTTCCATAAAGTTGATTTTTTACAAATATATATTTTAAAATGGACTGTAACAATTCAAAAAAAGTTCGTCATATAAATAGTATCTTTAACAAAAAATTACTAACATTTAAAAAATTAAAACTATGACATTTTATATGTATCCGCTTATTGTTGTCGGAATTCTTGTATTCTTATCATTATTCTTCATTGTAAAACAACAAACTGCAGCAGTTATCGAACGTTTTGGGCGCTTTCAAAGCATTCGTCACTCTGGTTTACAATTAAAAATTCCGATTGTTGATAGAATTGCAGGAAAATTAAGTTTAAAAATTCAACAATTAGATGTAATAGTTGAAACAAAAACGTTGGACGATGTATTTGTTAAATTAAAAGTTTCTGTACAGTATAAAGTTATTCGCGATAAGGTATATGATGCTTTTTATAAGCTAGATTATCCGCACGATCAAATTACTTCGTATGTTTTTGATGTTGTTCGTGCAGAAGTACCTAAAATGCGCTTAGATGACGTATTTGTTAAGAAAGATGACATTGCAATTGCGGTAAAATCTGAATTAAACGATGCAATGTCTGATTACGGATATGACATCATTAAAACCTTAGTTACCGATATTGATCCTGACGCACAAGTTAAAGCGGCTATGAACCGTATTAATGCTTCTGAACGTGAAAAAGTAGCGGCGCAATATGAAGGTGATGCACAACGTATATTAATTGTTGAAAAAGCAAAAGCTGAAGCTGAGAGTAAACGTTTACAAGGACAAGGTATTGCAGATCAACGTAGAGAAATTGCTCGTGGTTTAGAAGAGTCTGTTGAAGTTTTAAACCGTGTAGGTATTAATAGTCAAGAAGCATCTGCTTTAATTGTAGTAACACAACATTATGATACCTTACAATCATTAGGGGAAGAAACAAATAGTAACTTAATTTTATTACCTAATTCACCACAAGTAGGAAGTAATATGTTAAATGATATGGTAGCAAGCTTTACCGCTAGTAATCAAATTGGAGAGGCTATGAAAAAAGCACAAAAAGATAAAGACAACGAATAATTATGATATTATCTACCACACCATCGTTAGAAAATAAACCAGCAAAAGAATATTTAGGTATTGTTTCTGGTGAAACAATTATAGGTGCAAACGTTTTTAAAGACTTTTTTGCAAGTATTAGAGATATTGTAGGAGGTAGGTCTGGTTCTTATGAAAAAGTGCTGAGAGAAGCGAAAGAAATAGCTATAAAAGAAATGACTGAAAGAGCTCAAAGACTAGGAGCTGATGCAATAGTTGGAATCGATTTAGATTACGAAACCGTAGGTGGAAGCGGAGGTATGTTAATGGTAACAGCCTCTGGAACCGCCATAAAACTATAAGCAAATAAAAAACCGAAACGTAAATGTTTCGGTTTTTTTTATTGATAAATATATACTTATTTCTTATCTTCTACTTTATCGGTAGTATCTTCATCAGCTTTACTAGCATCTTTAAACTCTTTTATACCAGAACCTAAGCCCTTCATTAACTCAGGAATCTTTTTTCCACCGAACAATAATAGGATAACAACTAAAACAATTACGATTTGATATCCTCCTGGTATTCCTAAAAATATAGTAAGTAAATTCATTTTTATTAAATTTTGCGTTACAAAGATACAAAATTAACCTCTGTGTTCAATTACACCACCAATTACTTTTTTATCTCTAAAAACTTCTGGTTTTCCTTTGTAAAAAATAGAGCCACCAAACGATACTTTTGCGTCTAAAGTTTCACCAGCTTGTACTTCTACCTTAGATCCAGAACCTGCTTTAACAATAGTCATTTCTTCTACTGATAATTTATATCCGTGGTACATACCACCTAAATCTGCATCAACATTTTGGTTCTTTGTACTTCCAGAAAGCCTAATAACAGCTCCTGAAGAGCTTTTTACCTTTAAATGCTTAACCTTAACTGAAAGATTAATAAAAGCTCCTTCTTGAGCCTTTATTTCAACTTTTTGCTGATGAATATCTTTACCCGTTACAGTAGCACCTTCATTAGCATCAATTACATCAATGTCTTCTTTGTAATACAAGGTTGCTTTTACCTTTCCATCGGCAGTAGTTTCAGGAAATTTTAATAATACTTTTAACGTATATCCTTCAACTTTGATCTTTACTTTATCAGTTTTTTCACCAGTAACAACAATTTTAGATTCGTTAGATCTAACTAATTCTAAATCGATACCATTGTACACTTTTACTTGATAAAAGCTACCTAATTCTTTAGTCAACGTTGTTTGTGCTGACGCTATAACAGTCATCAAAAACAAACTTATACATACTAAATTCTTCATAATAAATCCATTAGTTTATTGTCTTAAAACAATAATTATACCAATACAATAAAGACAAATATTGAAAATTATTGTTTAAAATAGTATTTTAATATGAAATCAAATTAAAATCAAGGTGTTTACGCTCTAAATCAGTGTGTTTCACTTTCACTACAACTTCATCACCTAATTGAATCATGTTTTTAGTCGACTGACCAACCACAGCGTATTGTTTTTCATCAAAAATATAGTAATCATCTTTTATGTCTTTAATACGCACCATACCTTCGCATTTATTTGATTTTATCTCAACATAAATTCCCCACTCAGTAACACCAGAAACAACACCTTCAAATTCTTCATCTTTGTGATCTTGCATGTATTTTACTTGCATGTACTTGATAGAATCTCTTTCGGCTTTAGAAGCTAATTCTTCCATTTTTGAAGAATGTTTACACTTTTCTTCATATACTTCAGCTTTTGGAGAATTACCACCATCTAAATAGTGCTGTAATAAACGATGTGTCATTACATCAGGATAACGACGAATTGGTGAAGTAAAGTGACTATAATAATCAAAAGCTAAACCGTAGTGACCAATATTTTGCGTAGTATATTCTGCTTTACTCATGGAACGAATGGCTAAGGTTTCTACCATATTCGCTTCCCCTTTACCGTGAACATCAGATAATAACTTATTTAAACTATCAGAAGTTTTTTGTCTTGTTTCTGTATTAATCTTGTATCCAAACTTACTCACAATGTTTTGTAAAGAAGCTAATTTTTCAACATTAGGTTCGTCGTGTACACGATATACAAAGGTTTTATTACTTGGTCTTCCACCTGACAATCCAATAAATTCAGCTACTTTTTTATTCGCTAATAACATAAATTCTTCAATTAATTTATTAGCATCTTTTGCTTCTTTAAAGAATACCCCTGTAGGATTTGCGTTTTCATCTAAATGAAACTTCACCTCAATTTTATCGAAAGAAATAGCTCCTGATTTCATGCGCTTTTTACGCATTTTCTTAGCTAATTCATCTAATTTAAGCGTAGCTTCAACAATATTTTCATCAACTACATAAGCTGTACCTGTTAACGAAACATCTTCTGGAATAATATTTCCTTTTGTTTCTATTATCGCTTGGGCTTCTTCATAAGCAAAACGCTTATCAGAATAAGTAACCGTTCTTCCAAACCATTGGTTGACAACTTGTGCTTTTTCATTCATTTCAAACACAGCTGAAAATGTTAATTTTTCTTCATTTGGACGTAAAGAACAAACTCCGTTACTTAACATTTCTGGTAGCATTGGCACCACTCTATCAACTAAATATACTGATGTTGCACGATCATAAGCTTCATCATCTAAAATAGTTTTGGGTTGCATATAATGTGAAACATCTGCAATATGGATTCCTATTTCATAATTTCCATTTTCTAGTTTGGTAAATGATAAAGCATCATCAAAATCTTTAGCATCTTTTGGATCAATAGTAAACGTTAAATCACCACGCATATCTCTACGCTTCGCAATTTCTTCTTGAGTGATTTCTATTGGTAATTCTGAAGCTTCTTTTTCAACTTCAGCTGGGAACTCATACGGTAAACCATATTCTAATAAAATAGAATGAATTTCAGTATCGTGGTCTCCTGGTTTACCTAGTACTTGCGTAATTTTTCCGAATGGATTTTTAGAATTTTCTGGCCAATCGGTGATTTTTGCAACTACTTTGTCTCCATCTTCAGCACCATTTAATTTACTCTGTGAAATAAAAATATCAGCATACATTTTGTTACTGTCGGGTACTACGAAACCAAAGTTTTTATTCATTTGCAAAACTCCAACAAACTCAGTTTTTGCTCTGTCTATAATTTCAACAACATCTGCTTCTTGTTTGTTACTTCTGCGTTTATTGTATACATAGGCTTTAACAGTATCGTTATGTAAACCTTTACCTAAATTTACTGAAGGTACAAAAATATCGTGTTCAAAATCATCACAAATAAAGTAAGCATTTCCGTTAGATGTTACATCTAAGGTTCCTACATAGTATTTACGATCTTCATTAATCTGAAATTTTCCTCTATCTACTTCTTTTATCTTTTTTTGAGATGTTAGCTCAGCTAATTTTTGAATAATTTGAGTTTTTCCATCGGTATCTGATATTCCCATTTTAGCAGCAATTTGTTTATAATTGTACTTCTTTTTGCTGTCTTCGTTAAGTATTTTGAAAATGTTTCGGGTAAGATCTTTAATTACCTTTCCCTTTTTTTTGTAGATTTTTTTCTTTCTAGTCATTAATCTTTCGTCTTATTTAATTTTCAACCAAAGTACGTAAAAAAATAACGTTAATGATTTTAAATAACTGTTATAAATTCATTTTGTACATTTCAACTTTTTATTTAAAAGTATGTATATGAGTGATTCATGGTTTGTAATTGTAAACCCTGTTGCAGGAAAAGGTAATTTTAATAAAATATGGAATACTATTCAACAAGAATTAACAACTCAAAAAATTCCTTTTAAATATGCACAAACTACACATACTAAACATGAAATAGCGTTAGTTCAAAATGCTATTAATGAAGGATTTAAAAAAATTATTTCGGTAGGTGGTGATGGTACTTTACATCATATTATTAACGGTATAATGTCTCAAAAAACCATTGATAGTCAAGAAATTACAGTAGCTGTTATTCCGTTAGGAACCGGGAATGATTGGATTAAAACCTATAATATTTCAAAAAATATAAAAGAAGCTATTAGTTATATTAAACAAGAAAAAAAAATACATCAAGATATTGGTTATTTAGAGTTAAAAAACACCTCTTCGTACTTTTTTAATGTAGCAGGAATAGGTTATGACGGATATGTTGTTAATAAGTTGAATAAACTAAAAAGATTCGGACATATTGCTTACTTATTAAGCGGAATAGCAGGTTTGTTACTTTATAAAAAAACTGAATTTACTATAGAAGTTAACAATCAAATTATTGAAACTAAATGCTTAATGACCTTATTCGGAATTTGTAAATTTTCTGGAGGAGGAATGCAATTAACTGATTATAAAAATAGTAGTAATGGTTTATTTGATATTACTATTGCTAAAAACTTCTCATTAATAGATTTATTATTCAATATTAAAAAGTTGTACAACGGAAAAATAGTAGAACATAAAAAGGTAGAAACACATCTATCAAACTCACTGTTAATAACTCCAAAAAATACTACAGATGTACCTTATATTGAGGCAGATGGAGAGTTAATAGGTCAGGGCTCAGTAAAAGTAACGATGTTTAAAAAAGCTATTAAAATCGTTATTCCGTTAAAAAGTTAAAAAAACTTAAGAGAATTGTAACATATCTTAAATTTATACGTCTTTATAATAAAAGAAAGTCGTTATAAATGAAAAGCTTACGCAAAATAATAGCACTATTTATTTTCATATTTATTACAGGAATTATCGTTACTGTAGTAAGCATTAATACGACTTTAAACGAAAAGAATCCTACAGAAGTAGTAAAAGCAAAAGACTCTGTTTACCTTATCAAAGCTGCTAAAAAAGCCGTTTAATAGCAGAGCGATAGTCAAATAATCTTCAATTACACACTTATCAGTACTTATAAACAATAGTAGCTTACACAGCTTAATTTTCGGAATTTTACCCTACAAACGAGAAAGAAAAGAATTCCTTCTCTCAGCTTTATTTCAATCAAAAGAAACTTAAGAAAGCTTTCTAAGTTAATAATCACAAATACGTCATAACTAAAATAGATCTTCAGAAAAGCAAAATCTAGAATTTCAAAAAAACTGTTATCAACATATAATATTATTAATAAAAAAGATTTTTAAAATTTAAAAAAAGAAATGATTGTTATTATAGCGTGTTAATATGTGGAATAAAAAGTGGATTTTATTTTTGGTGAAGTGACTTATTAAAATAAATAAACAAGTTATTAGCTAAATAAAATCTTTAAAATCAATTATAAAATAGAGTTATTAACAAAAGTTATAAACAGCAATTCACTAAATTTTATGAATAGTTAATTTATTTTTAAATGTAAAAAAAGGGTTAATTTTATGTTGATAAATGTTCATTAAAATCTCAAAAAAAAAGTTGCATAATTAATTCTTGTTCTTGTATTGTAAAAAATATTTAGAAAATCAAATTTTCTTTTCAGAATATACTATTAGTTCTTAACAATTAGATAATATAGTTTAACCCCTTAATTTTAAAGAGGTTATTAAGAATACTAAAAAAAAGCATTGTTAATTACTGTTGATAACCGTTAATAACTGTATTTTTGTAACTCACAACTGAATTAAAATCAACAAATTATGACAATCGCTGTAGGAAATGACCATGCAGGTACCGAGTATAAGTTTGAAATTATTAAACTTTTAGAAGAATTAGGACATAAAGTAATCAACTTTGGTACCAATGATACTGATAGTATGGATTACCCAGATACCATTCACCCAACTGCAGAAGCTGTAGAGACAGGACAAGCTGAAATGGGTATTATTTTATGTGGAAGTGGTAACGGAGCGCAAATGACCGCTAATAAGCACCAAGGAGTACGTGCCGCTTTATGTTGGAATAATGAATTGGTAGAATTAACACGTCAGCACAACGACGCTAATATCTTAACGATTCCAGCTCGTTTTGTATCGTTACAACAAGCCTTAGGTTTTGTAAAAATATTCTTATCAACTGAATTTGAAGGTGGGCGTCACGCTAATAGAGTTGAAAAAATAGCTTGCTGTTAATGAATATTACGATTAAAACATTTCAAGAATTAACAACTTCAGAACTGTATGAGCTTTTGCAATTACGTTCTGAAGTTTTTGTTGTTGAACAAGATTGTGTATATCAAGATATTGATGGAAAAGACTTAAAAGCGTTGCATGTTTTAGGTGTAAAAGAAGGAAAAATAGTTGGATATACACGATTATTTAACAGTGGTGAATATTTTGATACCCCTAGTATTGGTAGGGTGGTAGTAAAGGAAAATGAACGTAAATATGGTTATGGACACGATTTGATAAAAGAATCTATCAAAGCTATTGTTGATAACTACAATGAAACCACAATTACCATTTCTGCACAAACCTATTTACAAAAATTCTATGAATCTCACGGATTTAAACAAGTAGGTGAAGGTTATTTAGAAGATGGAATTCCGCATATAAGAATGGTGAGGAAGTAAATTTAGTTATCTTTCTCTTTCTTATTCATTTTATAAAGTAGATATCCAAAACCTACTAAAAAATGCAGTATAATAATTCCTGCTATGATGTATATAAATGTGTTTGAATTATTGTTCATAGTGATAAAATTACAACAATAATATTTTTTAAAAAGTAACTTAAGTTACAGTAACTCTCCAACCTCTTTAACCTCACCAACTTGCATATTTCCTAATAAAATATCACCTACACGAACTCGTACTAATCGAAGTGTAGGAAACCCAACAGCCGAGGTCATTTTACGTACTTGCCTAAATTTTCCTTCGGTTAAGGTAACAGATATCCAAGGAGTAGGACCGTGACGAGCATCGCGAATTTTTTTAGAACGTTCTGGTAAATCAGGAGTGTCAATTAAGTCGACTTTACAAGGTTTAGTCATGTATTTTTTTCCTTCAAAACCAATTTCAACACCGTTTTGTAATTGTTCAATAGCTTCCGCAGTAATAGCACCATCTAATTGAACGTAATATTCTTTTTCAACTCCACCTCTGGTAGTAATAAAATCACTTACTTTTCCATCTGTTGTTAATAACAATAAACCTTCCGACTTTACATCTAATCTACCAACAGCCATTGTTTTTTCGGGAAAATTATACAATTCACCCAATAATTTATGTTTTCCTCCCTTTTTTTGATTAGTAATAAATTGTGATAAAAAACCATAAGGTTTGTAAATCATGAAGTGACGATGGTTTGACATCTTTTCTTTTTTTAAGAAGCACAATATTACAAAATGTAACATAAAAAAGATGGGGAATTAAAGTTAGTTTTTCATAACTTAGCCATTCTTATTACTTAAAATAATTAGCACGATTTATGGCAGCAGATAAAGAAAAAGAAGCGAAATTAAAAGCGCTTCAACTTACACTAGATAAGTTAGATAAAACCTACGGTAAAGGAACCGTAATGAAGTTAGGAGATAGCCAAGTAGAAGATGTAGATGCTATTTCATCGGGTTCTTTAGGCTTAGATTTAGCTTTAGGAGTTGGAGGTTATCCTCGCGGAAGAATTATTGAAATTTACGGACCAGAATCATCAGGTAAAACAACCTTAACGATACATGCAATTGCTGAAGCTCAAAAAGCAGGAGGTATTGCTGCTTTTATTGATGCAGAACATGCTTTCGACCGTTTTTATGCTGAAAGCTTAGGAGTAGATGTTGATAACTTAATTATCTCTCAACCAGATCACGGAGAGCAAGCATTAGAAATTGCTGATAATTTAATTCGTTCTGGAGCTATTGATATTGTAGTGATTGACTCTGTAGCTGCCTTAACACCAAAATCTGAGATTGAAGGTGAAATGGGAGATTCTAAAATGGGATTACATGCACGTTTAATGTCGCAAGCTTTACGTAAGTTAACAGGAACGATTAGTAAAACCAACTGTACGGTATTTTTCATTAACCAATTACGTGAAAAAATTGGTGTAATGTTCGGTAATCCTGAAACTACAACGGGTGGTAATGCATTAAAATTCTACGCATCGGTTCGTTTAGATATTCGTAAGAGAACTCAAATTAAAGATGGCGACAAGGTAATTGGTAACAGTACGAAAGTTAAAATTGTAAAAAATAAAGTAGCTCCACCATTCCAACAAGCAGAATTTGATATTATGTATGGAGAAGGAATTTCAAAAGTTGGTGAAGTTTTAGATATTGGTGTAGAGTACGGAATTATAAAGAAAAGTGGTTCTTGGTTTAGTTACGGAGACACAAAATTAGGTCAGGGTAGAGATGCTGTAAAAGGTGTTATTAAAGACAATCCTGAATTAATGGACGAACTAGAAAATAAAATTAAAGAAGCTATTGAAAATCAAGAATAAGTAATTTAAATTCAAAGTTCAAACTATTACTATTTAAAAAGCTGTTCTTGTTAAAGAACAGCTGCTTTTTTATTTCAAAAATTTTAAATAGTAAAAAATATTTTAAACTCCTGTACTACCAAAACCACCAGCACCACGTTCAGTTTCGTTTAAAACTTCTACTTCTTGCCAGTTTACACGTTCGTGTTTTGCAATAACTAATTGAGCAATTCGCTCACCATCGTTTACTACAAAATCTTCGTTAGATAAGTTTACTAAAATCACTCCAATTTCACCACGATAATCAGCATCAACTGTACCAGGAGAATTTAATACGGTAATTCCTTTTTTAGCTGCGAGTCCACTACGCGGACGAACTTGAGCTTCATAACCAACAGGAAGCGCAATAAATAAACCGGTTTTAATAATCGCTCTTTCTAAAGGTTTTAAAATAATTGCTTCGTTTATATTAGCGCGTAAATCCATTCCTGCAGAACCTTCGGTTTCATATGTAGGAGTTTGATGTTTGGATTTGTTTATAATTTGTACGTTCATATGTTTCAATAATTTTTAAAATTCAAATATAATAAGGTTTAAGATTAGAGAGTAGTTTATAGATTTCTTAATTTTGTACTACAAACAAATACTACTTATGAGCAATCAAACTAAAATAGCTGTATTAGGAGGAGGAAGTTGGGCAACTGCTATTGTTAAAATGCTATCAGAAAATTTAGAAACTATTGGTTGGTATATGCGTAGTGTGTATGCTATTGAACATATTAAACGCAACAAACACAACCCTAATTATTTAAGTTCTGCAGAACTGCATCCAGAACAACTCGATTTGTCTGATGATATGAATTATATTGTTGAAAATTATGATGTGTTAATTTTTGCCGTTCCATCAGCATTTTTAAACAAAGAGTTAGAAAAACTGTCTGTTTCGTTAGAAAATAAAGTTGTGTTTTCTGCAATTAAAGGTATTGTTCCAGAATCTGGATTGATTGTTGGCGAGTATTTTCATGAAAGCTACAATGTTCCGTATGAAAATATAGGAGTAATTACAGGTCCTTGCCATGCCGAAGAAGTAGCGATGGAACGTTTATCATATTTAACATTGGCTTGCCAAGATCAAGAAAAGGCAAAAAAACTTAGTGAAGCTATTTCAGGACGTTATATTAAAACTAAAATTTCTGATGATATTATTGGTACTGAATATGCAGCGATGTTAAAAAATATTTATGCTATTGCCGCAGGAATAGCTCATGGTTTAGGCTATGGAGATAATTTTCAAGCAGTATTAATGAGTAACGGAATTCGTGAAATGAAACGTTTTATTAAAAAGGTTCATAAAATGAAGCGAAATATTAACAATTCGGCATATTTAGGTGATTTGTTAGTTACAGGATATTCTACATTTAGTAGAAATAGAATGTTTGGAAATATGATAGGTAAAGGCTATACGGTAAAATCTGCGATGTTAGAAATGAGTATGGTTGCAGAAGGATATTATGCCACTAAAAGCGCATATCAAATTAATCAAAATAACGGTGCAAAAACTCCAATTATAAACGCTGTATATAATGTCTTATATGACAAAAAAGAAGCGAAAGATGAGTTTTTAAAGTTAACAAATAGATTAGATTAGTTGTTTGCATTTGTACAAATAATCCTTCTTAAAATGAATTAAGAAGCCTCATCAATCACTTCTATAGTTGAGTTGTTTGTAGGTTTTGTATAGAAAAATAATAACAAATTTAATTTAAAAATCTGATTAGTAAATATTTTTGTTAAATTTTTGATGAAAAATAAGTAGTGGTATAAAATTACTGATTATTATATTTTTATTACTTTTAGTTTAAAACTAAACAATTATGAAATGAGCCATAACAAATCTTACCATCCTTTTAAAAAAGATTATTGGCGAATTACATCTGACTATAAAAAAAATAAAAATTAACAGATGAAAACAATTCAAGAAGCTGTTGAAATTACCATCAGAAAAACGCCTTTTATAGAAGAGGCTTTAAATGAAAAGTTGATAAATGTATCTTCATTGGCAAGAGAAATCTTACCTGAAGTTTCAAAGCTTTTAAAGAAAGATATAAAAGTTGGTGCGGTAATGATGGCAATTAATAGGCTATCACCAGCGAATGAATTGAGAGTTCGTAAAAATATTAAGCGACTTGCCTTAAATTTAGGTGATGTAATTGTACGTTCTGATTTATGCGACTTTACATTTAAAAATACCACTTCATTACTTAGAGAAATTGCTAAAATTTTAAGCAAGTCTGCTGATAGTAATGACTATTTCTTAACTGTTTCACAAGGAATTTTTGAAACCAACATTGTTACCAGTAAAAATTTACAGCCATTTGTTGAAGAAATTTTTAAGAAAGAAACATTAATTAATAATGTGAACGATTTAGCATCAATCACGTTAAAGCTTCCAAAAGATAACTTAGATCAATCAGGAATTTATTACTTTATTTTAAAGCAATTTGCTTGGGCAAATATTGCTGTTCAAGAGGTAATATCTACCACTCATGAAATGACCATCGTGGTAAAAGAACGTGATGTAAATGAAACATTTGCCATTTTAATGGATTTGAAATTGAATTAATCCATGGCAAAAAAAGACCCCTATGCTTCCCTCAGAATTAAAGAATTCAACATTTTTCTTTTAGTTCGCTTTGCTCTGGTATTTGCTTGGTCTATGCAATTTATCATTATTGAGTGGCAGGTGTACAGTATCACAAAAAATCCGTTGTCATTAGGTATCATTGGGTTGATGGAAGTAATTCCAGCAGTGTCTATGGCTTTGTTTGCAGGTCATATAGTTGATCAAAAAGAGAAACGAAACTTGCTCGCTTTGTGTATCGGATTGTTTTCGCTCATAAGTTTAGGTTTATTCTTTTTAACCCTACCTAGTTTTGTTGAAGGATGGGAACAAAAAACTATTCTGTATGCCATTTATGCATTGGTATTTTTTGGCGGATTGTTACGCTCGTTTTTCGGACCAACGATTTTCTCATTAATCGCCTTAATTGTTCCGAAAAAATTATATCCAAACGCAGCAACATGGAGTAGTTCTACGTGGCAAATAGCTTCGGTATTAGGTCCTGCTTTTGCAGGTTTAACCATTTCTTGGATTGGGGTACATTGGTCGTTATGTATTGTTTTCGGATTGGTTTCTGTATCATTTTTAACTGTATTCTTTATCAAAAAGAAACCAATTTTAAATCCGAAGATTGGCGAACCTGTCATGAAAAGTTTAAAAGAAGGAGTGCGTTTCGTGTATAAAACAAAGGCGATTTTAGGAGCCATTACGTTAGATATGATTTCGGTATTATTTGGTGGAGCTGTAGCCTTGTTACCTGTATACGCACAAGATATTTTAAAAGTAGGTCCTGAAGGATTTGGTGTTTTACGTGCTGCACCTGCTGTAGGTGCGTTTTTAACGATGTTAATAACTGCTTACATACCTATCAGTAGAAATGCCGGAATGAAGCTCTTAGCAGCTATTTTTGGCTTTGGAGTTTGTATTATAGTTTTTGGACTATCTTCTGTTTTTTGGATTTCAATCGTAGCACTGTTTTTTAGTGGAGTTACCGATGGGGTTTCAATGGTTATTCGTCAAACGATTTTACAATTAAAAACACCCGATCACATGCGTGGTAGAGTAGCCTCGGTAAACTCTATGTTTGTTGGGTCTTCTAACGAATTAGGTGCTTTTGAAAGTGGTGTAACAGCAAAGTTAATGGGAACGGTAACCGCTGTAGTTTTTGGTGGAACTATGACTTTAATTACGGTTGTAACAACAGGAATTTTAAATCCAACACTTCGAAAATTAGATTTGACGAAAGATTTGGAAGCGCATGAGAAAATAGAGTAATAATAGATTTTACTTACATAAATAAAAAAACGCCCAGAAACTCAGTTTCTGGGCGTTTTTTATATCATTATTTAGTCAATTAAGACATATCAAAATAGTTGATTTTTGTAATTGTTTTTGTTGTTTGATCGAAATCGATATTTATAAAAACATCACAACTATCACATTCAGCATATAAAATACTTTTATCACCATTTCTACCAGTACTAAAATCAATAGTACCTAATTTACTAATAGGGTCTCCCACAGTTACTGTAATACCTTTTATGGTAAAACTAGCTTCACTATTTAAAACATCAAATGATTCGATGTAAGGTTTTCTTCCTGAGGTAGAAAAATCAATTTTTAATCCATTGAATTTATAGTAATAGTAAAACCCGTTATCTTCATAAGAATTAGAAGCACCAAGTAGCGATTCTATCTTAGCTTGTTTTCCAAGCGTTTTTTTTAAATCACCTAAAGTGATATTATTGATTTTAATATTGTTAAAATCAGAACTAGAAATAATATTGGTTTGGCTTTTTACTATAAAACTGGTTAATAAAAAGAATACGACTACAACTTGTTTCATGCTACTTAAAATAATTGTACTAACCTTTTTTTGGTAGGATTTTAGATCGCCAAAGATAAAATTCTAAGATAATTTAGAGGGTAAGAAACTAGTTAAATTTTACTGTTAAGCTTATCTTTTCTTCCAACTCTTTTTCGTGCAATAAAGTTGTATCATTATCCCAATTAAAGCGTTTAGAAAACTCTTGTATTACAAAGTTTTTATGAATATCAACACTAGGTTTATCAAAAAACAAACGCCCCGTTCTTCTCATAAAAAAGTCGGTAGGTGTGCAAGTCATTTCGTGTTTGGTAGTAAACCAAATTTCAGCTTGTAATAAGCGTCTTTCAAGGTTTTCTTCCTCTAACTCATCAAATTTATCTAAAATAAGTTCAGTTTGTTTTCCGTAGTTATGCACTAAATAATTAGCATCTTTTTCAGTGAAACCAAACGGTTTTATACGTTTATAAATC
This sequence comes from Tenacibaculum sp. L6, assembly GCF_028823685.1. Taxonomy (GTDB): domain Bacteria; phylum Bacteroidota; class Bacteroidia; order Flavobacteriales; family Flavobacteriaceae; genus Polaribacter. Next base: position 18,669 of record NZ_JAPEHZ010000015.1, read on the forward strand.
TGATTGCCATATAATTTTACCGATTTGTAGTTTTGAAATGGTCCACCAGCCAATACAATTTCTTCAGTTTGAATAGGGTCGAAATCTACTTCAAAACGACGTTTCATTTTTTTAGCAACGATATCTACAATACGTTCAGCCATTTTTCGGTAGCCTGTTAATTTTCCTCCTGCGATAGAGATTAACTTGGTGTCAGACACAAAAATTTCATCCTTACGAGATAATTCTGAAGCTGATTTTCCTTCTTCATGAATTAAAGGGCGTAATCCTGCCCATGAAGATTGTATATCATCTATTGTTAAATGAATATCAGGAAACATATTGTTAACCGCTTCAATCAAATACAAAGCATCTACCATTGAGGTTTCTACTGAATCTTTGTCTTGTTGATAATTGGTATCAGTAGTTCCGAAATAGGTTACTTTTCCACGAGGAATAGCAAACATCATACGACCATCAGGAATATCAAAATAAACGGATTGTTTTACAGGCAATTTTTCATGTGGAACTACTAAATGCACTCCTTTGGTTAAGTGTAAACGTTTTCCAATTTTAGAGTTATTTATTTGACGTAATTCATCTACCCAAGGTCCAGCTGCATTTACAACATATTTCGCCTTGATATCGTAGTTTTCTTTGGTAAAAACATCGGTTACTTTAGCACCTACCACACGTTTATTTTCATAAATAAATTCATCTGCATGCGTATAATTTAATATTTGAGCATCGTATTGACTGGCTGTTTTTAACACTTCTATAGTTAAGCGCGCATCATCGGTTCGATATTCAGCATAAAAACCTGCTCCGTTTAAAATACTTTCTGGCAACAAAGGCTCTTTTTCTAACGCTTCATTTTTGGTAAGCATTTTACGTTTATCATCGCCTTCAACAGAAGCCAACACATCGTAAACTTTTAATCCGATAGAGGTTAACCACGAACCGTAGGTTCCGCCTTCAATAAGTGGTAAAATCATCTTTTCAGGAACCACTAAATGAGCTGCTAATTTATGAACAATGGCACGCTCGGTACCTACTTCTTTTACCAACCAAAAATCGAATTGTTTAAGGTATCGCAATCCACCATGAATAAGTTTGGTTGATTTACTAGAAGTACCAGAAGCAAAATCATTTTTTTCAATAAGGGCAACTTTCATACCTCGAGAAGCCGCATCTAAAGCAATACCCGCTCCAGTTATTCCGCCACCAATTACTAAAATATCGAACTCCGTTGTTTGTAGTTCTTGCTGAATATTAGCTCGGTTAAAAAAAGAAAAATTGTTCATAGATGTTTTTTATCTACCAAAAGTAAGAATAAAAAGAACTGAAAGAGAATAAAAAAAGCGTTGAATTTTTTAATTTTGATATAAATTTTACTCATTTTAATCGTGAAATCAACTAGAATTGACAAAAATTATAAAACCATTAGATTACAACCTCTAATATCAGAATTATCAAAACGACCGATAATTTCAAAACTATTGTCTTGGTATACTTTTCCTAAATCTTGTGTAGCAATAAAAGAACAAGAATTGTAGTTTGCTAAATCGATTACATTAATTCCGCCAGATTTTCCCTTTGGCAAAATAGTCAAAGCATCTTCAGTATCACGAGTTAAAATTTGCATCCAAGGCGGACAGTTAAAAATACCATTTCCTTTCGAATATCCTTGGCTTAACAATTCTGTCATTCCATATTCAGAATGAATATTTTGTATTCCAAATCCGTTACTTAAAATGGTGTGTAATTCGTTTCGAATAAGTTCTTTTCTTCTCCCTTTCATACCACCAGTTTCCATAATAATAGTATTAGAAAGGTTGAATTCATATTGTTCAATTAAATCTAACAAAGCAAATGAAACACCAATTAAAAGTACTTTTTTTCCTTGGGTATCCAGAAACTTAAGTTTTTGAGCTAACTCGTCAAGATTGTTGAGGTAGAATCCGCTTTCAGTATGTTGAGAACGCTTGATTAAATCATCAATCATATAAATTAAAGAAGAACCCTTTCGTTCTAAATAATTCGGCAACAAAGCTAGTACAACATAATCTTCGATGTTTCCGTAAAAATGTTCAAAACCTTTTAGATAGCTGGTTTCGTACCATGATAAGTCAGTTACTAAATGTTTACTAGTTGTACTTCCCGTTGTTCCCGAACTGGTAAAAGTTTCTTGAATTTCATCAGCAGATGAAAGCACTTCGCGAGTTTTAAAAAACTGAATAGGTAAAAACGGAATTTGGTCTACAGTATGAACATCAGAAGGATGAACATAGATTAAATCACAAAAAGAACGATATACCTTGTTGTTAGCAAACTGATGTTTAAAAACCTGTAGTGCTGTATTCGTGAAATCTTCAGTAGATTGTATGTTAAAAACGGTACTTTTCATAAACGTTCACAAAAATACAAGTATTCCACGCAACCTTTTTAATTTTTTTTCATCTAGTAGATAAATGAACAAATTATGCGAAAGATAGCAATTGTTTTAGTTACAGTTTTGGGTCTTATTTCTTGTAGTGAGAATAATAATCTAGTTGTAGATCCAGATAATTTATTAGTGGGACACTGGTCTAAAGCTGAATATAAAAATGAAGAGTTGATATTAACTAGAGTTGGGAGTTTACCAGATAAAGAATACGGAGTTTCTTTTGTAGAAAATGGAAAGTTTGTTGAAAGAACTTCTGGTTGGTGTGGTACACCTCCATTAAGTTTTTTTAATATAGATGGTACGTGGAATATTTCAGACGAAACATTAATTGAAGTATCAACACAAAGCTATCTTGGTAATTTTAATTGGAGAATACAATCGTTAACCAATAAAAAATTAGTGATAAAAAGAGAACTTACCGAACAAGAAAAAGACCATAGAGAGTTAATAGATTTGTTTACTGAGATAGAAAATTTAGCATATAGTGTGTCTTGTACAGACTCAAGTAGTTGGGCTTATACAGCCTATGGTTCTAAAGCCTGTGGAGGTCCTAAAGGATATATAGCCTATACTACAACTATAGATACAGAAGCTTTTTTAGAAAAAGTAGCTGTTTATTCAGAGGCAGAAAAACAATACAACATCAAGTGGAATATTGTATCTACTTGTGATATTGCTCAGGAACCTGTTAGTGTAGAATGCCAAAATAATTACCCAGTTTTAAAATATTAATAACCCCAATAAATTTTAGATCATGAAGAAAATTTTAGTTCTTTTTTTAAGTGTGTTTACCTTTTATTCTTGTTTGGATGATGACGGACCGAATTTTAGATATGAGTTTTTAAAGGTTGACAGTGCGGAAACTCCAGAGAGTTTTACCTTCGGGGAGGTAGATACCATAAAAATTAAGTATACACTACCTAATAGTTGTTATGCTTTTGACGGATTGTACTACCAGAAGGTAGATACTACAAGAATAGTTGCTGGTACAGCGATAGTTAGTCTTGATGGTGCCTGTACTCAAGAAACAAGACAAGAAGAATATGTTTTTACTGTTGAAGCAAGTCAACGAGAAGATTATGTTTTCAAGTTTTGGAAAGGTAAAAATGACGAAGACGAAGATGTATATGAAGAAGTGGTAATTCCAGTAAATTTGTAACATCAATTTAGAGAAACTCATACAAGAATGCTGTCGTCAAAATATAACAGCTCAAGCTCAAGTTTATCAGTTATTTTCTGGTAAACTTTTTGCGCTTTGTTTAAAGTATTCTCGAAATTATCAAGATGCAGAAGATACATTGCAAGACAGTTTCTTAACCATTTTTAAAAAGATACCTCAATATAATAATGAAGGTTCTTTTGAAGGATGGATGAAGCGAATAACCATAAATACTGCTTTACAAAAGTATAGAGAGAAATCACCTTTACAATTAGTGTCGGAAGGAATTAATGAGGAATTAGAAGAAGAAGTTGTATTAGAAACAGAAAGTGTAAATGTTGATGTATTGTTACGGTTAATTCAAAATTTACCAGATAGGTATCGTTTGGTTTTTAACTTGTATGTTTTAGATAATTATTCGCATAAAGAAATAGCGTCGTTACTGAATATTACAGAAGGAACGTCCAAATCTAATTTATCAAGAGCACGACAATTGCTAAAAAAAGAGGTAGAAGTGTATCAAGCAACAGCGCAAAAGGCATAAATGATGGAAGATAAAAACATCGATAGACTTTTTCAAGAAGGACTTAAAGATTTGGAGGTAACTCCGAACGATAGTGTGTGGAACGGAATTGAAAGTAAGTTAAAAAAGAAGAAAAAGAATCGTTTGCTTCCTATTTGGTGGTTTTCTGGCGGAGTTGCAGCCATATTAGTTTTAGGACTTTTATTGTATCCTTATATTGATAAACAAGACAATTTAGAAAAAACAGACTCAGTAATTGTTGAATCAGAATCATCAACACCTGAAGAAAATAAAAAAGAAGAACTAAAAGATATTTTATTAACTGAACCAATAAAAGAAAACTTAGAAGAAACACATATAGTAAAAGAAGAAACGAAAAAGAAAAAAGTATTGAAAGAAAAACTTCATACGAATGAAGTTTTAGTCGCTAATCATGTTGTGAAGATTAGTAAAAATGAGCTACAAGAAAAAGATAGCAACACAGAGAATGGAGTTGTTGAAGGGTCTTTATTCTCTAAAAACCATGTTGTGAAAGAAGAAAATACTGGCAAGCTTGAAAATAGCTTGCCAGTTATTACTGAAAATGCTCAAGAAGAATCAAACAAAAAAAATGATAGTGTAAAACAAAAAATTACTCCTAAAAAAGATTTTTTAGCCTTTGTTGATGAGAAATCGGTGGAAGAAACAAAAGAAAAGTCCAAAACGAAGTCTTGGTCTGTATCACCTACAGTAGCAGTTTTAAACTCTAATTCATTTTCTGAATCATCTCCAATAGATGCGAGTTTATCAAACTCAACAAAAGGAAATACAAGTTATTCGTATGGAGTTCAAGTAGCGTATCAATTAAATAAAAAATGGGCAATTCAATCAGGAATTCATTTACAAGAAATGGGGTATTCTAACACCAATGTAGCTGTTAATCCTGTAACATCAAGTAGTGCAAATGTAGTTTTCAGCTCAGGTGAAAATTATGCGTTAAATGATGTATCTCAAGAAAGTTTTAGTTCTAATTCCATTTCCATAAGTAGAGGAAGCCTTGATGGAGAGTTAAATCAAAAATATGGATATGTTGAGGTTCCAGTACAAATAAAATACAATTTCTTAGAAGGGAAAAAGCTTAAAACAGAATTAGTAGTTGGTTTTAGTTCGTTGTTTTTAAATAAAAATGATGTAACTCTTAATACCACGAATTTTTCTACTTCTGGCGAAGCCAATAACTTAAACTCAATTAATTTTAGTGGAAACTTAGGTGTTGATTTAAATTACCAATTGGGTAAAAAATGGTCTATAAATATTAATCCAATGCTAAAAACCCAGTTAAATACATTTAAAAATGATTCAAATGGGTTTCAGCCTTATTTCATAGGTGTTTATACAGGTATAAATTATCAGTTTTAATTTGCATAAATTTTAACAACCAAATCACCTTTATCGTTCATTGAAGCTCTGTACATTCCAGCGGTATTAAATTCAAAAGACATATTTCCGTTTTTGTCAAGAGCTACAACACCACCAGTACCACCGAGCTTGGTTAATTTATTTTGAATAACATCTTTGGTAGCTTCTTTTAATGATTTTTGTTGATATTCCATTTGAGCAGAAATATCATACGCTACTTGAGATCTTATAAAGTATTCACCCCAACCAGTTGAAGAAACACCACAAGTTTTATTATTTGCATAGGTACCCGAACCAATAATAGGAGAATCTCCAATTCGTCCCCAACGTTTGTTAGTCATACCGCCAGTAGAAGTACCCGCAGTAATATTTCCTTCTTTATCTAGAGCAACACAACCTACAGTACCATATTTACTGTTTTTAATATCAGCATCATAAAAGGCAGCTTCTTTATCATCATGATCTAATGCTGTTTTTTCTTTATTTTTAATTCGTTGTAGAGATTTAAAACGATTCTCAGTATAAAAATAACTTGGATCTACGATTTCTAACCCTTGTTCTTTAGCAAATTGAGAAGCACCAGCCCCTGAAAGCATCACATGATCAGAGTTTGTCATTACTTTTCTAGCAGCTTCAATAGGGCTTTTAATATCTTTTACACCTGCCACAGCACCAGCATTCAAGGTTTTTCCATCCATAAAAGAAGCATCTAACTCGTTAGTTTCTTCATGCGTAAACACAGCTCCTTTTCCTGCATTAAATAAGGGAGATTCTTCCATTACCTGAATAGTTTTTACAACAGCATCTCCACTAGAGCCTCCATTTTTTAAAATTTCATACCCCGTTCTTACAGCTTCTTCTAATTTAGCTTTATAAGCAGCTTCTTTTTCAGGAGTCATGTTTTTTTTCAGAATTGTACCAGCCCCACCATGAATAATAATTGCAAACTCGTTTGTAGGAGTATTATTTTGTTCTTTGGAAGTTGTTTTAGGTTGATTACAAGAAAATAGTAGGAAGATTAAAGCAAGACAGTAGAAAATATTTTTCATGATTTTGTTAATTTTTAAACAAACAGAGTTGTTTTTGTTTAATTTATTAATTGTAAAATTATTCGTAGTTTTGAGCTTTAAATTTAAAAAACTAAAATTACAATATAAAACATGGCAGATTTTGGTATTAAAGAAGCTTTAGTTCAATTAGGCTTAAAAGATATAAACAACGGAACTTCAACAGGTTCAGTAAACTTCGCAAACGGAGAAATTATTGAAAGTTATTCACCAGTTGATGGTAAGTTAATTGGTAAGGTAGTAGCAAGTACTCGTGAAGATTATGATAAGGTGATGGACACTGCTACTGCAGCTTTTAAAGAGTGGAGATCTGTACCTGCACCGCAAAGAGGAGAAATCGTTCGTCAATTTGGAAACAAATTAAGAGAATTAAAAGAACCGTTAGGTAAATTAGTTTCTTATGAAATGGGAAAATCTTACCAAGAAGGTTTAGGTGAGGTTCAAGAGATGATTGATATCTGTGATTTTGCTGTAGGTTTATCTCGTCAGTTAAACGGACAAGTAATTCCATCAGAAAGACCAGGACATGTAATGAGAGAGCAATGGCATCCATTAGGAGTAGTTGGTATTATTTCAGCATTTAACTTCCCTGTTGCTGTTTGGTCTTGGAACACAGCATTAGCTTGGATTTGTGGTAACGTATGTGTGTGGAAAGGATCTGAAAAAGCTCCTTTATGTTCTGTAGCTTGTCAAAATATTATAGCTGAGGTTTTAAAAGCTAACAATTTACCAGAAGGAATTTCTTGTATTGTTAATGGAGATTATAAAGTTGGTGAATACATTACTGAAGATACTCGTATTCCTTTAGTATCTGCTACTGGTTCTACAAGAATGGGACGTATTGTTGGTACTAAAGTTGCTGAGCGTTTCGGTAAATCATTATTAGAATTAGGAGGAAACAATGCAATTATCATTACTCCAACTGCTGATTTAAAAGTAGTGGTTCCAGGTGCTGTATTTGGAGCTGTAGGTACTTGTGGTCAACGTTGTACATCTACACGTCGTTTAATCATCCACGAATCTGTATATGATAAAGTAAGAGATGCTATTGTTGGAGCCTATGGTCAAATTAAGATTGGAAATCCATTAGATGAAAATAATCACGTTGGACCATTAATTGATAAAGACTCTGTAAATACGTATTTAGCTGCTATTGAAAAAGCAAAAGCTGAAGGAGGTAAAGTATTAGTAGAAGGAGGCGTTTTAGAAGGAGAAGGATATGAAAGTGGTTGTTACGTTAAACCAGCAATTATTGAAGCTGAAAACCATTATGAAATCGTTCAGCATGAAACATTTGCTCCTATCTTATACTTAATGAAGTATTCAGGAGATGTTGAAAATGCTATTGAATTACAAAATGGAGTAGCGCAAGGATTATCTTCTTCAATTATGACAAGTGAAATGAAAGAAGCTGAAAAATTCTTATCATTCGCAGGATCTGATTGTGGTATTGCTAACGTTAATATTGGTACTTCTGGTGCTGAAATTGGTGGAGCATTTGGAGGTGAAAAAGAAACAGGTGGTGGACGTGAGTCTGGATCTGATGCTTGGAAAGTATACATGCGTCGTCAGACAAACACCGTAAACTATTCTGATGAGTTACCTTTAGCACAAGGAATTAAGTTCGATTTATAAGAAAACACAGTTTTCAAAATATAAAAAAGTCACATCATTTTGATGAGACTTTTTGTTTTTAACTAAGTTGGTGGTTATACTATTTTTCTAAAGCAGCAGCAATAATTTTATAGGCTTCGTGTGCTTTTGACATTTTAGCATATTCTAAGGCAGTATATCCTCTTTCTGATTTTACTTTTAATTTAGCTCCGCTATCAATTAATAATTGAACAATATCTGCTTTGTTATATCTAGCAGCAAACATTAAAGGAGTTAATCCTACAGACTTTCTGTTAATATCTGTTCCATTATCAGCCATTGCTTTTACAGCTTCAAAATTTCCAGCTCTAATTAATTTACAAAAAGTACTTACATCAGGACTTTCAATAGTCGTTTTTACAGGAGCTTCAAAAGAAGTTGATGCAGTAATAGTTCCAAAAGATAAGGCGATTGCTAAAGCAGTTAATACAAATTTTTTCATGATGTTATGTTTTTATTTTAAGATTAGGTTACAGCTAAAAGACGCCTATTAAAACATAACGTTTCATCAAAAACATACACTTAACAATTATTTAAGATAAGCTCTTAAAAATCTCTTAATAGATTTAAATTATTTTTAATAAATTAACAATCAATAAATTAAAGGGATTGATGAGTAAACGGTCAACATATTTATTCGGTGTTTTTTTAACCATTACAATAGGTACTTTGTTATGTTGGTATTTATGTTGTGAGAAGCAGTACAATACAAATGGAAAGGTGCAAGAAGAAATATTTTATGAAAAAAAATAATAACTAACTAAAATAAACTTAAACCAGAAACTATGAATTTGTGTCTTTTAATTCCATTAATAGTAGGACTTATTACTGCTTTTTTAGGCTATTTAATTGGAAAGCTATCCAGCAAAAACATAAAAAACGACGAGATTGTTCTTTTGAAAAATAAGATTGCTAAACTAGAGGCTAGTTTACGAACTTGTAGAGAGAATAACTCAAATCTTGAAACAGATTTAAAACTAGCAAGAACAGGTATAGAAACTTCTTTTGACAGCGCACTAGTCAAGAAAATTTTTGGTAAAAAGATAAAAGAAAACGACTTGAAAATAGTTGAAGGTATTGGACCAAAAATAGAAAGTCTAAAGTCTTTTTCACAATTTTGGAATTGACACTTGGAAAATATTAGGAGAAACCTCTGTAGAAAAATGCCAAGAGGTATTAAATAGTGGAGGAAATCGTTATAAAATTCATAAACCAGATTCATGGCCAAAACAAGCTCAGCTAGCTTCAGAAGGAAAATGGCAAGAGCTTAAAGATTGGCAAGAAACCTTAAATGGAGGAAAGTAAAAAAACGCAATAAAATTCTAACCCTTGATAATTTCAAGGGTTATTTTTTACCTCAAAACATAGATTGATTCTTAATATAAAACCAAGTACCTTCGTTACTTAAAAGGTACAAATGAAAGATATTAACTTTATTTTTTTACTACTAGCTTTAGTAGCTGAAATTATTGGAACAATTGGTGGATTTGGTTCTTCTGTTTTCTTTGTTCCGTTAGGAAATTTTTATTTCGATTTTTATTCTGTGTTAGGTTTAACTGCTATTTTTCACTTATCGAGTAATGTGAGTAAAATCTTTTTATTCAAAAAAGGATTAGATAAGAAGTTGTTGATAAACATAGGAGTTCCTTCTGTGATTTTTGTAATCTTAGGAGGTGTATTATCAAAATATTTAAACAGTACGTATTTAGAAATATTTTTAGGTATTTTTTTAGTAGCGTTTAGTGCTTTTTTCCTGATTAGAAGTAAATTTTCTTTTTCTCCTAACAGAAAAAATGCCATTGTAGGTGGCACTCTCTCAGGGTTTTCAGCAGGATTATTAGGTACAGGAGGAGCTATAAGAGGGTTAACTATGGCAGCTTTTAATTTAGAAAAGAGTGTGTTTATAGCAACTTCTGCTTTTATTGATTTTATGATCGATTTTTCAAGAACTTTTGTGTATTACCAAAACGGCTATATTCATGATCATGACTTAAAATATGTGCCTTTTTTATTTGTCATCGGTATAGTAGGTACATTCATCGGAAAGAAAATACTAGCCTATATACCACAGTCTAAATTTAGAACCTTGTCGTTGTCTTTTATTTTATTGATTGGGATAGTAACGATTGTTCAGTTGGTGTTGAGGTAGTATGTTTTAAAACTCATAGAAATTAAAGTATATTTGAAAATGAATGAAAAAGAACTTTTAGAAGTTATTACAGCGTATTTTGAAGAGAAAATATTTGAAAATCATAAAATTAGCTCTTTAAAAACACACTCTAAACTTAAATCATACAAGATAAACCCTATTGTAGTTAAGTATTTATCAAAAATACTTGAGAATGATTTTACTGCAATAGGAATTGCTAAAGCATTGTACTATCCTAGAGTTTTGGGAACTTCTATTAATACCTCATTTGGAACAAGAATTCAAAACATGTTTGTCGAGTTAAATTTGGCAGAAGGTTCTTTAATCAAAGGAATGGATATTGAGTTTACAGATAAAGTTGATGGACGACGAAAATGGTGTCAGCTTAAATCAGGGCCAAACACAATTAATTCTGAAGATGTGAGTCCTTTGCTTAAAAAATTCACTACGGTAACTAATTTGGCAAGAACGAATTCAATGGATTTAAATAATTCAGATTTAATACTAGGTGTTCTTTATGGAGAAGAAGATCAATTAAGTCAACATTATCGAAAAATAGATGAATTGTTTCCTGTAATTATTGGTGAAGAGTTTTGGCATAGACTTACAGGCTTTCCAAACTTTTACAATAAGTTAGTTTCAAACTTAGATTTGATGACTTTAAATTTAGATACAGAAGGTTTTTTCAAACAAGGTTATATGGCGTTAGCTAAAGAAATTGAAGCATCTGATTTGTTCGATTTTGAATAGTATTTATTTAAAAACTTAATTATAGAATAGCCTATTTCTTTACCCAAATTGCAAGGTACAGCATTTCCAATTTGTTTGTATTGTTGAGAAACAGAACCTGCAAACTCCCAACTGTCAGGAAAAGTTTGTATACGAGCATATTCTCTAACTGTAAATGGACGCGTTTCTTCTGGGTGGCAACGTTCGGTTTGTTTTTGTGCGGGGCTACAAGTAAGGGTTAAGCAAGGTTCATCCCAACCAATTCTTCTTGCCATTCCGGTTTTTCCTCCTCCTAAATAAAAGCTTTTACCCATATATTCTTTTTGAATATCTATAGGTAAATCTCTCCAATAACCTTTTTGAGGAACTAAATCTAATACTTCTTTTTTATGTTCAGGATATTTTGAACCAGGAGACTTAGGTACGTCTTTATCATATAATCGTCCTTTTTTTAGGGCGTCTGATAAATTGTAAATGGTATTGTAGGGAGTAGGGTATTCGTAATTAATATTTATATCTTTTCTTACACCAACCAAAATTAATCGTTCTCTTTTTTGCGGAACGTTATAATTAATTGCTTTTAAAACTTGAACAGGCACTACATTATATCCAATTTCATCTAAGATAGAAATCATTCCTTGTAGTGTTTTTCCTTTATCATGAGAAAGTAATCCTTTTACATTTTCACCAATACAAATTAAAGGATTAACTTCTTGAACAACTCTTGCAAATTCGTAAAACAAAGTTCCTCTAGCATCTTCTAACCCTAATTTTTTTCCGGCATAGCTAAAAGCTTGACAAGGAAATCCTCCTGTAACAATTTCAACCTTATTTTTATAGCTTTCAAAATTGAAAGATTTAATATCACCTTCTAAAACATTCCAGTGAGGTCTGTTTTTTCTTAAGGTTTCACAGGCCCATTTATCAATTTCATTAAGAGCTACACATTTTATTCCTGATTGTTCTAAACCGATTGCTAAACCACCAGCTCCAGCAAATAACTCTAGTACTTTATATTCTTTAAGAGGTTCTTCAGTATTATCAATACTTTCATCTATTTCAGTAATCAGCGGTTCTATAAGAGCGTTAATCTCTTCTTTTTTATAAACACGATAGTTACTCATAGGTTCGCGAACAGCATTTAATTTTCCTTCTCTATCCCATCTTCGTAAAGTTTCTTTACTTTTACCCAATACATCTGCTGCTTCTGAAATTGAATAATAACCTTTTGTAACCATATTATATAACCTTATACATTGGTTACAAATTTAAGATAAAAATCTACATAAAAAAACAGTGAGAAATAATCTTTTACATTCTTAACTATACTTCACTTTCCTTAGCACACGCATCGCTTCTTTGTATTTGATATAGGTGGTTTTATCTTCTAGATTTTTAATATAGTTTTTTGCCTTTTTAAGTTGTAACGGAGCGTTTAAAAATCCGTTTAAATAGCAAATTAAGTAGGAGGTAGGAAGCCTGAATACATCTTCATGTTCAGTAACCGAAAGCGGTTTATTTTTTATAATTTTTGCGACAATACAGTTGTTATTATTGTAAATATGCTGTAAAATATTTTTATCGTATTGTGGTGGTTTAAACAAAAACTCGGTAATAATATCGTGTTTTCCGTTGTCTTTAAAATTGATGATGGTTTTTTCTAATGGATAACGTTTTTCGGTTTTATCAATACCTAATACAATGTATTCGGTAATAATAAATGATTGCTCGTTATAACTGATTTGTACATCATCTAACGAAGAAAAAAATAAACGAACTTGTTCGTTGACTAATTCAATATCTACTCGTGTAAAAAACTCTTCGTTGTTAATTAGTTTTCTTTTTCCTGCCCAACACAATACGAATTGCTCATTAAATACTTTGTATCTCGGATTGTATTCTGGTTTATGTCGGTTGATAAAATCGAAAACACCGTCAAGTGTGAGTTTAATATTGTTATTGGCATTTTTTTCAATAGCTTCAACAATTGCTTTATTGTTGTTTCTAAGTTTAAAACTACCTTCTACAGGTATTGAGTTACTTCCTCTACGGTAAAACACTGCTCCTTTACTATATTTCCATGCGTTTTTTGCCAAAGACGTAATAGAGTTGTTAGGATATATAGTTACCAACCCTATTACTTTATGACGCTGCAAACGAGGAAAAGGAACGTTTTCATATTCTATTTTAGGAGGATTATTTAAATAAGCGTTAACCAGATTTTGAATTTTGCTATCGTCGTAAAAATCTACACCAATAATGGTGTTTTCTTCATCTTCAATACCAATAACAATGTATGAGTTATTGTTTGGATTGGAGTTTGAAAGTGCACAAATGTGTTTTATAAATTTAGCTTTTCCTTCTTTAGAGCCTAAGGATAACTTTTGTTTTTTATCATAAAAACTATTCTCATCGTTATGAGACAGTAAGTTTTTAATTAAAAGACGTTTGTTAATCACGACTTAAGCATTTTTATTCACAATAGTTGCGCTAGCTTGTGCTGTAGGATATACGATTAAATCTTCAATATTAACGTGATATGGGCGTGTAACAACAAAATGAATAATATCTGCTATATCTTCAGGTTGTAGTGCTTTGTAACCTTGGTATACGGTTTTGGCTCTTTCAGTGTCTCCTTTAAAACGAACATCAGAAAATTCAGTTTCTACCAAACCTGGATGAATGGCACACACACGAATGTTATGTTGGTTTAAATCGATGCGCATTCCTTTATTTAAAGCGTTTACAGCGAACTTTGAAGCACAATACACATTTCCGTTAGGATATACATCTTTTCCTGCAATAGAACCGATATTTAAGATAAACCCGTTGTTGCGTTCAACCATTTGAGGAATCACAGCTTTTGAAACGTATAAAAGTCCTTTTACGTTTCCGTCAATCATAGCATCCCAATCGTCTATATTTCCATTTTGGAAGCTGTCTAGTCCGTGCGCATTACCGGCATTGTTAATAAGAATGTCTATATGTTTAAATTCATTAGGTAAACTGTTGATTGCTTTTTTAACTTCATCGTTATAACGAACATCGAATTGAAGTATATGTACTTTAGTAAACTGAGATAGTTCTTGTTGAAGTTGTTGAAGCTTTTCAATACGTCGGCCACAAATAATTAAGTTGATGTTATTTTTAGCAAAAAGTTGAGCGGTTGCCTTACCAATACCTGAGGTTGCTCCTGTAATTAAAGCAGTTTGTTGCATGGTTTTTTTGTTTTGTATAAAGGTAACCTTTTTTATGTTAAGCAACTATTAATACCACTTCTCCATTAAAATTATACGATAAAAAATTATTCTTTTCCGTTTATACTTCAAAATAAAATAAAACCATAGCTATGGCTATGCCTTGATTTTCTTTCTCGTCTAAACAAAAAATACCTACTTTTTATTTAGTGTAATTTCAATTAAGAACTGGTATAAAATGAAAAAACGCGATCCTTTTAGTTGGCTACTACACCAACCAAAAATCAACTAACCAAACTTTATTTTTACTTCCTTTTCGGAAATGTTTCTCTTTCTATCTTAGTACGTTTTCTACCGCTATTCCTTACAGCTGGTTTAGTACTAGTGGTACTTTCACCTTTTTTGTATTGTATAAATCCTCTACCAGAAAAAACATAGGTTCTTTGAGAATTTACTTGATACAGTTCTATCTCACCATCATTAATAACGGTTAAGTCAAATTCTTCAGTATCTCCGTTATCATAATTAAGTGTTAAATATTTTAAGTTCTGTTCGCCTTGAACATTACGAACTACATAACTTCCCTTAAAATTCCAATTAATATTAGCAACATTTGTGCCAAAAGGATCGTGAGATGAATAGAATGTTACATCATTTTCTGGAGTAAACTGTAAGTAATTTTCATAATCAAAAGGGTTGTTAATTCC
Source organism: Tenacibaculum sp. L6 (assembly GCF_028823685.1). Taxonomy (GTDB): domain Bacteria; phylum Bacteroidota; class Bacteroidia; order Flavobacteriales; family Flavobacteriaceae; genus Polaribacter. The sequence continues at coordinate 33,676 of NZ_JAPEHZ010000015.1, forward strand.
TGCTACAGATTCTCCAGTTTTTTCCCAGGCTATATACTCTTGTAAAAAGTATTCAATATTATCATAGAACAACATGTCATAATCAAATTCATTTCTTTGGTATCCAACCAAATAGTAACTCACATTTTGTGATAAATCATCAATTCGAATTCTATTATCTGAAAGTTGTACTACCTCAAATTCAAAATATCCATCTATATCGTGTCGAGTTTCTAATACAGTTCCATAAGTTCCGTAGCTTCCAACTGCAATTCCTAAACCGTTTCCTGTATGACCGATATCAACAATATTGTTGTTTGCATACATGGTTCCGTTTAAAAAGGAAATGGTAAACGCTCTTGATAAAAATGGAACATCGCCTGTACCTGTTGTTTTGTGATAATCTACATACCATAAATCATAACTCGAAATATATTGACGTAATGAAAAACCATCATCTCCAAATCCATCATGTACAATTTCATTTCTTACAACACATGAAGTAAGTGTTACGCTACCAACAAGTAGTAATAAAAGTAATTTTATACGTTTCATAAGCTTTCGTTTTATGGTTATGCTTATGAGTTTCCAAATTACGTGCCAAAAATAAAAAACACCTCCAAAAGAGGTGTTTTTGATAGTTACGTTTAACAGATTTACTGCATAAAAATCTTTTTTTTCTTTTCGATATTTTCCACTTTTACATAGTGAATTTTATCACCAATTGTATACGAAACCATCGCTTCATTTTCTTTCAATTCAAAAGGAAATTTTTCTGTAAGATCATTAGGTGTATTACCAAATTCCTCTTTAGGATCTGCATGTAAAATCAAGTCTTTTCTATCTTCATCTGATGAGGTTTTATAACGTGCAGCAATATATTGTTTATCGTTATGTTGCTCTATTACTGCATTAGTTATTCTGTTTTGAAAATATACTTTTTGAAAATCAACAGGCTCTTTAGCAGTAAAATTGATAATTAAATTAGTAGAATTATAGCTGCCTTTTACACCTCCTGTAACGTGAGAATAACTTGCTGATTCTATTTTAAAAGGATGATTATTTTCCATTTTTACACTTGCGCATTGTGTTAGACTAAAAGCTAAAATTAAGATTCCGATTAGTTTCATAGAATTACTTTTTTAATGTTTAAATTTAGACATTCAAGGAATGTGCCAAGTCACAAATATAATCAGATTTATATGATGTTGAATTTCAGTTATTGGGAGCTAAAAGAGTGGTTTACAACTGTAGATTTTACTGTAGTTGGTAGTGGAATTGTAGGATTGAATTGTGCATTACAGTTGCGAAAAATGCATCCAAAAGCAAAAATTCTAATTCTAGAAAAAGGAATGTTACCTCAAGGAGCTAGCACTAAAAATGCTGGTTTTGCCTGCTTTGGAAGTTTATCTGAACTCATAGATGATTTAAACACACATACTGAAGAAGAAGTTGTTAGTTTGGTAAAAAAACGTTGGGAAGGATTACAGTTGTTACGAACAACTTTAGGTGATAAAAACATCGATTTTCAGCAAAATAAAGGATACGAATTATTTTTAACTACAGAATTGTACGAATCGTGTTTAGCACAGAAATCGAAGATAAATGAATTATTAAAACCCTTATTTTCTTCGGAAGTTTTTAAGGTTGATGACAATAAGTTTGGTTTTCAAAACATTCATCAACAGTATATAACTAATCAGTTTGAAGGACAGCTAGATACTGGAAAAATGGCTGCTAAATTGTTAGAAAAAGTAGTGTCTTCAGGAATTAAAATCGTAAACAATATTCAGGTTAAAAATTTTATTGAAAACAACGAACAAGTTGAGGTTGAAACCAACCAAATTACATTTAACACTAAAAAATTATTTTTTGCAACTAACGGATTTGCCAATCAACTGTTGAATGAAAACGTGCAACCCGCTAGAGCACAGGTATTAATTACAAAGCCGATTAAAAATTTACACATCAAAGGAACTTTTCATTTAGATAAAGGTTATTATTATTTTAGAAATATTGATAATAGAATTTTGTTTGGAGGTGGTAGAAATCTCGATTTTAAAGGTGAAGAAACTACTGATTTTGGGCAAACAGCAATTATCCAAAACAAATTAGAAGAAATTTTAAAAACAACTATTTTACCAAATACAGAAGTTAAAATAGAGCATAGATGGAGTGGAATAATGGGAGTTGGAAATCAGAAAAAAGCGATTATAAAGCAGCTTTCTAACAATGTATTTTGTGGTGTTCGTTTAGGAGGAATGGGAGTTGCTATAGGTAGTTTGGTAGGGAAGGAGCTTGCGGAACTTTTAGATTAACACTATTTCATCTGAAATAAAAAGAATGAGTATAAAAGAAGAATTATATAAACAATGTGAGTCGTATGTAGATAAGCGTTTACAAACGGTGGAAGAAACAATAGCTTCTCATCAAAAAAGCTTGCAATCTGAAATAAAAAGTTCTGCTGGAGATAAACATGAAACAGGACGGGCAATGCTTCAGTTAGAAATGGAAAAAGCAAGTCAACAACTTAGTGGAATAGCTCAAATGAAAGAAGTTTTAGCAAAATTGAAAATAGATATTACTTCAGAAGCAGCTTGTTTGGGCAGCGTGGTGGAAACTTCTACTACAAATTATTTTATCAGTATGAGTGTAGGTTTACTAACGGTTGATAATAAAAAATACTTCGCTATCTCACCTTCTTCACCTATTGGAAAGCTAATTTTAGGAAAAAAAGTAGGAGAAAGCTTCGATTTTAATGGAGCGAAAAACACGATTAAAAAAATTTTCTAAAAAAAGTAGGGTAAATTAAAACCTAATTGTTTTATATGCAGGAAAGGTTGTTATAACCAAGAATAGAAAGAGAAACTACAATACACTTTTATCTTTTGGTGTTTAATACGGTAAGAGTGTATTTTTTTAAGAAACAAATTTATTTTAAGATAGTTGAGTAATAATTATGAGATAGTTATTATTGGTTTAAACAGCCTTTTTTAATTTAAAAAAGGCTGTTGTTTTTTCCTCAATATTTTCTTGATGATTTATAAAAATCGATTGGTTATCGTAAACTACTTCTATCAACCAATATCCTCCTTTAAAATAAGATTTTACCACAGTTCCTTTTAAATTGGAAGGCTCATCAACAATTTGTAGTTGATTTGGGTATAACAACATGGTTTGATTGTTAATTGAAATTTCATTTACATCATCAAATAACGAAGCCACATATTTTTCTTTAGGATGTTGGTATAAGTTAGAAGGACTGCCATATGCAAGTACTTGATGATTTCGGATTACCATCATGTTGTCGGCAAAAGATAAAGCATCGTTTCCGTCGTGGGTAGCTACTATACAAGCGATGTTTTTCTTTTTTAGGTAAGCGAATAATCGTCTACGTAACGAGTTTTTTTTGAAATTATCTATCTGACTAAAAGGTTCATCTAACAATAACAACTCAGGTTCTTTGGCTAATGCTCTAGCAATAGATACTCGTTGTTGCTGACCACCACTTAAATTTTTTACCTTTTCGTTGGCAAGCTCTGTCATTTCAATAACTTCTAAAAGTTCTTGAGTTCTTTCTTCTGCTTCTTTAGGGTAAAATCGTGAGAGGAATTTTTTAATGTTTTCACTTACAGAGGTAAACGGCATTAAATCAAAATCTTGTGCTACGTACTTGAAAAATTCCATTCCAGGAACCAAGTGATGTTCTGGGCCTAAAATTTGAGTATCATTCCAAAATAAATCTCCTTTATCAACATCTAACAAACCATAAACGATTTTTAAAAGAGTTGATTTTCCGCAACCACTTTCACCCATAACACACAAATGTTCTCCTTTTTGTAAGGTGAAATGGATGTTTTCTAAGGTTTTTTCTTTTGAAGGATAGGTAAATGAAATATTGTTTACTTGTAGCATAAATGCAAAAGTAACGGATTAGCAGGAAACAAAAAACCGACACTTTCGTATCGGTTTATATTTTTAAGCGCTTCTTTCAACAAAGCGAATAATACTTTTGGCGATATCTTTTCCTGTGGCTTTTTCAATACCTTCTAAACCAGGAGAAGAGTTTACTTCTAAGATTAACGGACCTCTATCTGACTGTAACATATCTACACCCGCAACACCTAATCGCATTGCTTTAGCAGCTTTTAAAGCAGCGTTTTCTTCTTCATCAGTTAATTCTATGATTTCAGCGGTTCCACCTCTGTGTAAATTCGATCTAAATTCACCTTCTTTACCTTGACGTTTCATAGCACCTACAACCACACCATCAACTACAAATGCACGAATATCAGCTCCTTTTGCTTCTTTAATGTATTCTTGAACGATTACACGAGCTTGAAGGCCGTTAAACGCCTCTAAAACCGATTCAGCAGCTTTTTTTGTTTCAGCTAATACAACTCCTAATCCTTGTGTTCCTTCTAGTAATTTAATGATTAAAGGAGCACCTCCTACTTTTTTTATAATTTCAGAAGTGTCTTTAGAATAATTGGTAAAAACAGTTTTTGGCAACCCTAAATTTGCTCTAGATAACACTTGTAAACTGCTTAATTTATCTCTAGATCTTACTAAGGCTTGTGACTCTACAACCGAAAAAACTTTCATCATTTCAAATTGACGTACTACAGCAGTACCATAAAAAGTAACTGAGGCTCCGATACGAGGTATAATAGCATCTACATCAGTTATAAGCTCATGGTTGTATACAATAGCTGGTTTTCTTTTTTCAATAATTAAATCACATTTTGTATGATCTAATACTAGCATTTGATGACCTCTTTTTTCTCCTGCTTCTACTAAACGTTTTGTTGAATATAATTTTGAGTTTCTAGAAAGAACAACAATTTTCATGTGTTTGTTTTTACTGTTTTTTTAATAGTCATAATATAACCTTTCTTAATGAAAATAATCAAGCAAATATTTTATTTAATGATTATTTAAATTACGCAGGTTTCATTTTATTTTTCTTTTGACGTGATGTTTTTTTGTGAAACATCAACGATAAATTTTTTATTTAAAAATTTTCTACCAATTAAAACTGGATAGGTCATTTTACCTCTATCAGATAAAGATAGCTTTATTTTATATTTTTTATCGAAAAAAACAACAGATGTTGATACCACATATCTTTTTTGTTTTTTACCGTTTGAGCTCCGTATACTTTTAACTTGATACTTGTTGGTTTGTAGCAATTTATTATTGTATTTTTCTGTTTTCGGACACAATAATATAAATTCTAACACGCCATCTTTTTCTTTAATATGCTTACAATGTATCGCAGAAGTATAGGCACCTGTATCTATTTTAGCAGGCAAATCTTCAATTTCCCAGTTTAAAAAGGATATTTTTTCAACTCTTCCTATTAGTTTCATAAGATAAAAAGTTAAGGAAGGCGAATTACTTACTATTTTTTGAAATACGCAATACCAAATTATCTATTTATTAAAAATAAAAAAAAAAACCAGTGCTTACACACTGGTTTAAAGGTACTTATTTTTTTTGTTGAATTTACCAAATTCTAACGCGATCTTCTGGTTTTAAGTACATGTTATCTCCTTCTTTCACATCAAATGCTTCATAGAAAGCATCAACATTTTTAAGAGGCATGTAGGCTCTGTATTTTCCAGGAGCATGTGGATCTGTCATGATTTGGTTTTTTAAAGCCTCATCACGTACTTTAGTTCTCCAAATTGTTGCCCAAGAAAGGAAGAAACGTTGCTCAGGAGTATACCCATCAATGTTTTCAGGACGACCATTTTTTTCTAAGAAAATTTGTAATCCTTCATAAGCAGCTTGTACACCACCTAAATCACCAATGTTTTCACCTAAGGTAAATTCACCATTTAAGTTCATACTGTCAATAGCAACAATGTCACTAAATTGTTTGATTAATTTAGAACCAGCTTCTTTAAATTTTTCTGAATCTTCTTCAGTCCACCAATTTTTTAAGTTTCCATCACCGTCGAAACGAGCACCAGAATCATCAAAACTGTGTGAAATTTCGTGACCAATAACTGCTCCAATTCCTCCATAGTTTACAGCTTCATCAGCTTTGTAGTTATAGAAAGGAGGTTGTAAAATTGCTGCTGGGAAAACGATTTCATTGTTTACCGGGTTAAAGTAAGCATTTACTGTTTGAGGAGACATTCCCCATTCAGTTCTATCTACTTCTTTACCTAATTTAGCTATATCTTTTTCAAAGTTCCATTTACGAACGTTAACGGCGTTGTCAAAGTATGTACCTCCTTGCTCTAATCCTTTTACTTGTAAAGTAGTGTAATCTTTCCACTTATCAGGATATGCAATTTTAACAGTTAATTTGCTTAATTTTTCTAAAGCTTTTTCTTTAGTCTCAGCACTCATCCAAGGTAATTGCGCAATACGTTTTTCAAAACCTAACATTACGTTATCAATCATTTCCTTAGCTTTTTGCTTTGCTTCTGGCGGGAATTTCTCGTCAACATATAATTTACCTAAAGCTTCACCTATTGCACCGTTTAAATTAGCTAAAGCACGCTCATTTCTTGGTTTTTGTTGTTTAGCTCCACGCATTTCTTTGCTATAAAACTCCCAATTAGCTTTTTCTAAATCGGTAGATAATAAACCTAATGAGTTGTTAATTGCATTCCAACGTAATACTAATTTAACATCTTCAATAGGAGCATTTTTTAATACTTCGTTCATAGCTTTGAAGTATTTAGGATCGGTAACGATAACTTTTTCGATATTTTCAACACCAATTCCTTTTAAATGCGCTTCCCAATCAATTACTGGAGCTAATTCAGCTAATTCAGCAATAGTCATGGGGTTGTACATTTTACGAGTATCTCTACGCTCTTCTTTAGTCATCATTGGCTCAGCTAAACTTTTTTCAAAAGCGACAATAGTTGCTGCATTTTTCTTAGCTGTTGCTTCATCATCACCAAATTCTTGTAACATTTTTGCTACAAACACTTGATATTTTTCAAGTTTGTCTTTTACTTTTTCGTCTACGTAGTAGTCTCTAGATAAACCAAGTCCACCAGCGCCCATATAACCAGCATTCATGCTACTGTTTTTAAGGTCGTTAAATACCCCAAAACCGTAAAAACCACCACCACCGTAAGGAGCCATGTTGGTAATATATGTTTGTACGTCGTTTAAGTCTTTAATTTCCTCAATTTTTTGAAGAAAAGGTTGTAAAGGTGCTTTACCAGCGTTGTTTCTAGCTACGGTATCCATGATAGTTTCGTAGTAGTTTACCGCTTTTTCTTGATCAGAATCTATTTCGTTTCCTTCAGCATCTTTTATTTTTTCGAAGTTTCCTTCTTCAATCGCTTTGTTTAAGATGGCTAAGACATCTTTGGTAGTGGTTTTTCTTAATTGATTGAATCCTCCCCAAGAAGTTTCATCAGCTGGAATTTCAGTTTTATCAACCCAAGAACCGTTTACATATCTAAAGAAATCGTCTGTTGGTTGTACCGAAGTATCCATGTTTTCTAAAACAATTGCCTGTACTTTTTCTTCAGGCTTTTTGTCTGTTTTACAAGCCACAACTCCTAAAGAAGCAACTGCAGTTGTAAACAACATTTTGTGAATGGTTTTCATTTTTTGTGGTTTTTAAATGAATCTTTTATTTAACAAACTACCTCGAGGTTTTTTCCTCGAGGTAGTAAATTTACTCTAATAAGAGTGTGTTTTTATAAAAGTGTTACAGTTTTTAACTCTTTATTTCTGATTTTTGAGCATTTGGTAACGATTCAAACCCCATATTGAATAAAGTGAATCCGAAAATATCAGCATATTGCTCAATAGTTTTAGCTACAGGAGTTCCTGCACCGTGACCCGCATTTGTTTCAATTCTGATTAATACAGGGTTATTTCCTTGTTGCTTGTCTTGTAATTCAGCAGCAAATTTAAAACTATGTGCAGGTACTACACGATCGTCATGATCACCTGTAGTTACCATTGTTGCAGGATATTGAACACCTTCTTTTACGTTGTGTACTGGTGAATATCCTTTTAAGTAGTTAAACATTTCTTCACTTTGTTCAGAAGTTCCGTAGTCATAAGCCCAACCAGCTCCAGCTGTAAAGGTGTGGTAACGTAACATATCTAATACTCCAACAGCAGGTAACGCTACTTTCATTAAATCAGGACGTTGTGTCATCGTAGCTCCTACTAATAATCCTCCGTTTGAACCACCTCTAATTGCTAAATAATCAGAAGAAGTATAGTTTTCTTTAATTAGGTATTCAGCAGCAGCAATAAAATCATCAAATACGTTTTGCTTTTTTAACTGCGTACCTGCATCGTGCCATTTTTTACCGTACTCTCCACCACCACGTAAGTTTGGTACAGCGTATACACCACCTTGCTCCATCCAAACAGCATTAGCAATACTAAAACTTGGAGTTAAAGAAATGTTGAATCCACCATAACCATATAAAATAGTAGGGTTTTTACCATTTAACTCTAGTCCTTTTTTATAAGTAATAATCATAGGAACTTTTGTTCCGTCTTTTGAAGTGTAGAATACTTGCTTGCTTTCATAATCATCTGCGTTGAAAGAAATAGCAGGTTTCCAGTATAATTCATACGTTCCGTCTTCTGGATTGAATTTGTAAGAAGAACTTGGCGTGTTGTAGTTTGTGAAAGAGAAATATAACTCTTTAGCCTCAGTTTTTCCACCGAAACCACCAGCAGTTCCTACGCCTGGTAATTTAACCTCACGGATTAATTTTCCGTCAAAATCGTATTGTACTACTTTAGAAACAGCATCTACCATATATTTCGCAAAGAAATATCCACCTCCAGTTGAAGGAGATAATACATTTCCTGTTTCAGGAATAAAGTCTACCCAGTTTTCAGGTGTTGGGTTTGAAGCATCAACAGTAACAATCTTTTTGTTAGGAGCGTTTAAGTTAGTAACTAAATATAATTTACTTCCTCTACTGTCTATTACACCAGTATCGCTATCAAAATTATCAATGATAGGGGTTAACTTGCTATTTGGATCCGTTAAATCTTTGATGAATAACTTGTTTCCAGAAGTTGAAGTTGAAGCAGAAATTAATAGGTATTTATTGTCTTCAGTTAAGTAACCACCTACATAACGGTGCTTTTGTTCTGGAGTAGCTCCAAAAATAACTTCATCAGAACTTTGAGGAGTTCCTAATTTGTGATAATATAATTTATGTTGATCAGTTTTTGCTGATAACTCACTTCCTTTTGGTTTATCGTAGCTAGAATAGTAGAAACCTTCGTTTCCTTTCCAAGCAATTCCAGAGAATTTTACATCAACTAAAGTATCTCCTTTAATTTCTTTAGTTTCAGCATCCATTACAATTACCTTTCTCCAATCACTTCCTCCTTCAGAAATAGCGTAAGCTACTGTTTTTCCATCTTTAGTAAAACTGATTGACCCTAATGATGTAGTTCCGTCTTCAGCAAAAGTGTTAGGATCTAAGAAAACTTCTTCTTTCCCGTCTTTATCTTTTCTATAGATAACGTATTGGTTTTGTAATCCGTCATTTTTATAGAAATAAGTATAATCTCCTTCTTTAAATGGCGTTCCTACTTTTTCGTAGTTCCATAATTCAGATAAACGTTCTTTTAATTGTTCGCGGTAAGGAATTTTACTTAAATAATCGAAGGTAACTTCATTTTCAGCTTTTACCCAAGCTTCAGTTTCAGCACTTCTATCATCTTCTAACCAACGGTAGTTGTCAGTTACTTTGGTACCAAAGTATTCATCTATCACAGGTTTTTTAGCTGTTTCAGGGTAATTCACACTAATATCGTTTTTAGATTGTTTTTCTTCTTTACAAGAAACTAAAATAGCTCCTGCACAAATAATGGGAAGAAGGATTCTTTTCATGATTTAAAAATTGGTTAATTGGATCAAATTTAGAAGAAAAACGATGACAACAATTCTTTTTAAGATGAATTTAACAAAAATGCCACTGAAAGTTATTGAAATAAAAACGACTACCTTTACATAAATATAATAGATAAACATGACAGAGAATTTAAATAAGGAAACATTCTTTAAGAAGGTTTTTAATTATGAAGAGAATAAAGAGTGGAAGTTTGAAGGAGAAATTCCAGCAATTATTGATTTTTATGCCGATTGGTGCGGGCCATGTAAAGCTTTGGCTCCTGTTTTAGAAGAGTTGAGTAATGAGTACGAAGGAAAAATCAATATTTATAAAATAGATACAGAAGCTGATCAAGAATTATCAGCTGCTTTTGGTATTAGAAGCATTCCATCAATGTTATTTTGTCCAGTAGGAGAAGACCCACAAATGGCTCATGGAGCGTTGCCAAAAAAACAGATAGAACAAATAATTGCAGATGTATTAAAGGTTGAAAAATAAGCCCTTCTTTTTTACACTAAAAGGAGAAGTTAAAAAGTGATGCAATTAGCATCACTTTTTTTATGTGTAAACACCAAACAAGAAACTCAGTGAGTATCACTGTTTAAGCGATTTTTTGGTTTTTAAGTGTTTGTTTTTAAGTTTTTTATGACAGGAGTTGGTTTTGTTAAAATCAGCAAAAAAATCCATTTTGTTAAAAACTTCAAGGGATTTGTGAATAAGTAAAGCTTTCAATTTTTAGCAATTTTTTCAATCTTTGTTTCTCCCTCAAAGCGAGAAAAAAATAACACACTAAAAGAGCTAAAAAAAGCATGGCATCTATTGAACCAATTTTACAAGAAAATAAAGACAGATTTGTAATTTTTCCAATCCAACATAACGATTTATGGGAGTGGTATAAAAAGCAACAAGCTTGTTTTTGGACTGCAGAAGAAATTGATTTACATTCAGATTTAAACGACTGGAACACCAAGTTAACAGATGATGAGCGTTACTTTATTAAGCACGTTTTAGCATTTTTTGCAGCATCTGACGGAATTGTAAATGAAAATTTAGCAGAAAACTTTGTAAATGAAGTTCAGTATTCAGAAGCAAAGTTCTTTTATGGTTTTCAAATCATGATGGAAAATATTCATTCTGAAACCTATTCATTATTAATTGATACCTACATTAAAGATGAAGAGGAGAAAGACAGGTTGTTTAAGGCAATTGATGTTTTTCCTGCCATTAAAAAGAAAGCTGACTGGGCATTAAAATGGATCGAATCTGATTCGTTTGCTGAGCGTTTAATTGCTTTTGCTGCGGTAGAAGGAATTTTCTTCTCAGGATCATTCTGTTCAATTTTCTGGCTAAAGAAACGAGGGTTATTACCTGGGTTAACCTTCTCTAACGAGTTAATTTCTCGTGATGAAGGTATGCACTGTGATTTTGCGGTACACTTACACAACAATCACTTAGTAAACAAGGTGCCAAAAGAAAGAATTAAAGAAATCATTATTTCTGCTTTAGATATTGAAAGAGAGTTTATTACTGAATCACTTCCAGTAAGTTTAATTGGTATGAACGCAACGTTAATGACTCAGTATTTAGAGTATGTTACCGATAGATTACTTTTAGAATTCGGATGTGAAAAAGAGTACGAGTCTACTAACCCATTTGATTTCATGGAAATGATTTCTTTGGAAGGAAAAACTAATTTCTTCGAAAAAAGAGTATCAGAGTACCAAAAAGCCGGAGTAAAATCAGGAGGTACAGGAAGCATCAGCTTTGATGCAGATTTTTAGGAACCAATAAGCTGCTGTTCCCCTATATGCAGTATTACTCAGCTAAAGCACAGTAAACGTGCTTTAGCTTATATATCGTTTCAACAAGAAACAAATTAAAATTAACATTTTACAAGTTGCCTAACTAAGGATGTTTTGGCGACGCTATTAACCAACTAAAAACCAATATCAATATGTATGTAGTAAAAAGAGACGGCAGAAAAGAGCCTGTGATGTTCGATAAAATCACAGCAAGGGTTAGAAAAATGTGTTACGGATTAAACAATATCGTTGATCCGGTTAAAGTAGCAATGCGTGTTATTGAGGGATTGTATGATGGGGTAACTACTTCTGAATTAGATAATTTAGCGGCTGAAGTAGCTGCAACAATGACAACCGCGCATCCAGATTATGCAAAACTAGCAGCAAGAATTGCCGTATCTAACTTACATAAAAATACTAAGAAGTCATTTTCTGAAACAATGACAGCGCCATTATTAGCTGATGATGTATATAAAATCATCATGGATAATGCGGATAAATTAGATTCAACAATTATTTACAGTCGTGATTTTAACTACGATTATTTTGGTTTTAAAACATTAGAGCGTTCTTATTTATTAAAGTTAAACGGAAACATTGTTGAGCGTCCACAACAAATGTTAATGCGTGTTGCTATTGGTATTCATAAAGAAGATATTGATGAGGCAATTGCTACATACGAATTGATGAGTAAAAAATATTTTACCCATGCAACACCAACCTTATTTAACTCAGGTACGCCAAAACCACAAATGTCATCTTGTTTCTTATTACAAATGCAAGACGATAGTATTGATGGAATCTATGATACGTTAAAACAAACAGCTAAGATTTCTCAATCTGCAGGAGGTATAGGTTTATCTATTCACAATATTCGTGCAACAGGATCATACATTGCAGGTACTAACGGAACATCAAATGGTATTGTACCAATGTTACGTGTTTTTAACGATACTGCTCGTTATGTAGATCAAGGAGGAGGAAAGCGTAAAGGTTCTTTTGCAATGTATTTAGAGCCTTGGCATGCTGATATTTATGACTTCTTAGACTTAAAGAAGAACCACGGTAAAGAAGAAATGCGTGCGCGTGATTTATTCTATGCTATGTGGATATCTGATTTATTCATGAAACGTGTGCAGGAAGATGGTGAATGGACGTTAATGTGTCCACACGAATGTCCTCATTTATATGACACTTATGGTGAAGAGTTTGAGCGTTTGTATACAGGATATGAGGCTGCTGGTAAAGGTAGAAAAACGATCAAAGCACGTGATTTATGGGAGAAAATCTTAGAATCACAAATTGAAACAGGTACTCCGTACATGTTATATAAAGATGCAGCAAACCGTAAATCAAATCAAAAGAATTTAGGAACCATCCGTTCTTCAAATTTATGTACTGAGATTATGGAATATACTGCGGAAGATGAGGTAGCAGTATGTAACTTAGCATCGATTGCAATTCCAATGTTTGTTGCAGAGGATGAAAACGGAAACAAATTCTTCGATCACCAAAAATTATTTGAAGTAACTAAAAAAGTTACACGTAATTTAGATACTGTAATCGATCGTAACTACTACCCAGTAAAAGAAGCTGAAAACTCAAACTTCCGTCACCGTCCGGTAGGATTAGGAATTCAAGGGTTAGCAGATGCTTTTATCATGTTACGTTTACCATTTACTTCAGAAGAAGCTAAGAAATTAAACCAAGAAATTTTTGAAACCTTATATTTTGCAGCAGTTACTTCATCTATGGAAGTTGCAAAAGCAAAAGGAGCTTATTCAACATTTGAAGGATCACCAATGTCGCAAGGAGAATTCCAACACAATATGTGGGGAATTAACGATGATGAATTAAGTGGTCGTTGGGATTGGGCGAAGTTGCGTAAAGAAGTGAAAAAACACGGAGTTCGTAACTCATTATTAGTAGCGCCAATGCCAACAGCATCTACTTCTCAAATTTTAGGAAACAACGAAGCATTCGAACCATATACTTCTAACATTTATACTCGTAGAGTATTATCAGGTGAGTTTATTGTGGTAAACAAACACTTATTAGAAGATTTAGTAGAGTTAGATTTATGGGATAATAATATGAAAGAAGATATCATGCGTGCAAACGGATCTATCCAACATATTGATGCTATTCCACAAGATTTAAAAGATTTATATAAAACGGTTTGGGAAATGAGTATGAAAGATATTATTGATATGGCACGTCATAGAGGATATTTTATCGATCAATCTCAATCGTTAAACTTATTTATGCAAGATCCAGACTTTGCTAAGTTAACGTCAATGCACTTCTACGCTTGGAAATCTGGATTAAAAACAGGAATGTACTATTTACGTACAAAATCTGCAGTAAACGCGAAGCAATTCACGTTAAATGTAGAAAAGAAAGAAGAAGACAAGCCAATGAGTACAGATGAATTTAAAGCGATGGTAGAAGCTTCTAAATAAGCGATGGTAGAAGCTTCTAAAAACGCTGAGGGACCAGACGATTGTTTAATGTGTGGATCTTAAGAATTAGTTTTAATTATTCATTAAAGATTGCTGAGCGCAGTCGAAGCAAAATTAAAAGTGATAAAGAGAAGTCGAAAGGCTTCTCTTTTTTGTATTTTCGAAAAAATTTATTTGATAATGAACTGGGAACAACTCCTTTCTTTAAAACGTTTTGGTGATACCCAAAAACGTGAACGTGCAAAACAAGACGAAACCCGTTTAGGTTTTGAGGTAGATTTTGATAGAATTATCTTTTCATCGGCTTTTCGTAGCTTACAAGATAAAACACAGGTAATTCCGCTATCTAAAACTGATTTCGTTCATACACGTTTAACGCATAGTTTAGAGGTTTCTGTTGTAGGTAGAACTTTAGGTCGTAGAGTAGGAAAGGAGCTATTAGAGCGCCATCCAAATTTAAAAGAGTTAGGATATACCTTTAACGATTTTGGAGCGATTGTAGCTGCGGCATCGGTAATGCACGATATTGGGAATCCGCCATTCGGTCATTCAGGAGAAAAGGCCATTGGAGAGTATTTTAAAACAGGTAAAGGACTTCAATATAAAGAGCAACTAACCGATTTAGAATATCAAGATTTGATTGATTTTGAAGGGAATGCCAACGGATTTAAAATCCTTACAGAAAGCAGAGAAGGTATTGAAGGAGGTTTACGTTTGTCGTATGCAACCTTAGGAGCGTTTTTAAAGTATCCAAAAGAGAGTCTTCCAAAGAAACCAACCAAACATATTGTCGATAAAAAATACGGTTTCTTTCAGTCGGAAAAACCTGCTTTTTCTGAGATTGCTGAAGATTTAGGTTTGTTAAAAAAAGAATCTGAAGGAATTTCTTATTACCGTCATCCATTAGCGTATTTGGTAGAAGCTGCGGATGATATTTGCTACACAATTATTGATTTTGAAGATGGAATAAATCTTGGCTTAATTGAAGAAGATTATGCCTTAGAATACATGATTAAGTTGGTAAAAGATACGATTGATAGTAAAAAATACCATTCATTACAACATCCAAAAGATCGTGTAAGTTATTTGCGTGCTTTAGCAATTGGCGTGTTAATAAATGAAGCTGTTACCATCTTTTTAGATAACGAAGAGGCTATTTTAAACGGAACTTTTGATAAAGGTTTGTTAGACAAGTGTAAATACGAAGCACAGATTAACGATATCATCAAAATAAGTGTTGATAAAATTTATCGAAGTAAAGAAGTAGTTGAAAAAGAGGTAGCTGGCTATAAAATCATTGCTGATTTACTAGATGTTTTTGTAACTGCACTCAACAATAAGTTTGAAAACAAACAGTCAAACTACGATAAGTTGGTATTGAACTTACTTCCAGAGGAATATCAACAAGAGAGAGAAAATTTATATGACAGAATTATGCAAGTGTGTAGTTACATTGCAGGCTTGTCTGACGGATATGCTATTCGATTACACAGAAAATTAATGGGAAATGTTAGTTAGAAAATGTTAAATAGTTGGTTTTTTGATTGAAATTTAACGGGTTTAACATATTATTGTTAAAAACAGTTAGGGTAAAGTAAAAACTGCCTGTTATACTAGTCATTAACCACTTTATTATGAATAAAAAAATATTTTTTTTTAGCTTTTTAATAATAGCTATATGTGGTGTTGTTTTTAAGGTTACAGACATCAATGAAACAGAGATTGATAAACTAAGAAAACAGCATGCAGAATTTTTACAAAATCACCCTTTTCAAAAAACGGGAGAACTTCTAAAAAAGAAGAGAAAGTCACAAGGATTACCTCCCAATGCTTATTTTGAACAAAAGTATTTGAGTGAAATAAACCCTAATACGGGAAGAACTCATAAAGAAAACGTTTATCAACTTCAAGAAGAGCTAAATAAACGTAGAATAGGACGTAAAGTTCCTGGTGATGCTGATAATGCTTGGGTAGAACGAGGACCAGATAATGTTGGAGGAAGAACGAGAGCGTTAATTTTTGACCCGAACGACACTACTAACGAAACTGTTTTCGCAGGAGGAGTAAGTGGTGGTTTATGGAAAAATACCAAAATTTCTAATTCAGCGTCAAGATGGGTTCGAGTAGGAATCCCTCAAAATTT
>NZ_JAPEHZ010000160.1 GCF_028823685.1 Tenacibaculum sp. L6
AGAAAAATTTTATGCAATATGTCTTTCATTTCGATTACGTTTTATTCTCATATTGTAGCCAACGTATTTGTGTATGATTTTTTGCGGGAAAAGGACGCGAGTTCTTTTCCGTTGTTGTGGAAAGATAATTAATAAGATTGAATTTCCGCCGAGGAAATTCAGCCGCAATTAATTATACACGGTGTTGTACTGCGTTTTATTTTCTTTTGAGTTCATCTAAAGTTTTTCCGTCTTTATTTTTCCATTTAGTCCAACCATTTGTTGAACGCCCTAAAACAACTCCGCCAGCTGTGCTAGGTGAATTGAAGACATAATCTTGCATAAACTCATAATTCCCGTTTTTCTCTATCAAAATTTCATTTTGAATTAGTTTTTGTCGTAAATTGATTAAATAATCGTGACAAGATGGAACAGTATCTTTTTTTACTTGGGAGCCTTTAAAAACTACAAATCCATCGTCTATTAAATCTCCTTCAGCATTGATGTTACGACCATTTAAAAAGAGTAACTCTTTTGATGTAATTTGTTCTTTTCCAATTTTGTCATAAACGGGAAATCCAAGAGTTGAAAGTAGTATTTTGATTGTATCAAAACTATCGAGTAAATCAGCTTCCATTGATTCAGTTACGAATGGTTTACTAGGAGATGTTTGATTTTCTGTATCGTATCTATTTGATTCTTTTGCTTGGTCAACTGCAATATGTTCTAAATATTTAGCATGTGATTTAGTAAAAGCATTAATTTTCGAAATCATAACAACAGCATAATTCCAAAATTCTTT
>NZ_JAPEHZ010000161.1 GCF_028823685.1 Tenacibaculum sp. L6
ATTAGTATTAAGTGTTTTTACAGAAGAATTTCCTACTTACCAATTAATAAAGTTAGAAGATAGTGGAGATGTACTTTTTTTAGGAGACTTTACTATGTCTATTGATAATTTTGAAAAAATATATGGAGAAAAAGAGGTTAGTTACTTTATTACAACTGATAAAAAAGGAGAGATCTTACTACATTCTAAAGGTTCAAAAGGAAAGTTATTAGGGAGGTATGATGAAAAGGTTAATAATAATCCCATAGAAACTCTTGAAAAAACAACTCCTAAGGTAGACACTTATTTGAATATTAGGAGTAGTAAGGATCTAAGTACTTCAGAAGTAGTAGGAATGATACCCAAGGGAAAAGAATTTTTTATATTGAATACTTTTGATAAATGGTCTTTAGTTTATTTTGAAGGTGTTTATGGGTATGTCAATAATGAGTTTGTAAGGTAGAAATTATAGATTTTAGTACTCACTTTTTTAAGTGCCTCTAAAGAGTTTATAATAAAGTCTACAAAACCTAATGGTAATGTTTCAAATTAATAGCTAAAAAACTAGTGTTGTAGAAACGTATGTAAGCAGATTTACAGAGCAAAATAAAAAGAACATATCAAATGCCGAAGATTTTAGAAACTTTGCAATAGATGCAGTTACACTATCACCTAAGGATGAGAAAGATCAGAAAAAATACAGAGAAGCTCTAAATAAAACAACAGATAAAAAAACGAAGCTGTTTATGGTTGTAGATGCAGAACCAGTAGGAGCTTCTTGGAAAGAAG
>NZ_JAPEHZ010000162.1 GCF_028823685.1 Tenacibaculum sp. L6
CCGTTAAAATCGGACTGCAAAGATACTACGTTTAACTTTAATAAAACAAGAAAAATTTAAACTATTTTTTAACCTTTTCTTTACGTATCCTACACCCTATTTTAATGAACTCTTACTAACTTCTTAGCTTACCGCTTTTCCGTTTGCGGGTGCAAATATAGATACCTTTTTCCTTATAACAAGCACTTTTTTCACCTTTTTTCTAAACCTTTTTTTAATACTTTAAACCTTAATGTTTTACATAAGAAAGTTTTTCAAATTGTATTATTAAGCTACTATCATTTATCTTCTAAAACAGAGAACCTCTCTACGAATTTTAGAAACATCTTATCCTTAAAAAGACATGAAACACTAACGAAGCCTAGTATTTAAAACACTTCTAACCCTTACAAATAGTCATTATTAAGCATAATATCTCGAAACAAAATCTATTTTGAAATACCTTATATATATATTGTATGAAAAATGCTTTTACAATATCTTTGCAATTCAAAATTTCCACTTGTAAGGAAATTACATATAACACATATATATAATGATTAAGATTACATTGCCTGACGGGAGCGTCAAAGAATTTGAAAAGAACAGCACTCCAATGGATGTTGCGAAAAGTATTAGTGAAGGTTTAGCTAGAAATGTTATTTCTGCAAGTTTTGAAGGGAAAACTATTGAAACTACCACCCCACTTACCACAGACGGCTCGTTAGTATTATATACCTTTAATGATACGGCAGGAAAGAAAGCTTTTTGGCATTCTTCTGC
>NZ_JAPEHZ010000163.1 GCF_028823685.1 Tenacibaculum sp. L6
GCTTCTCCAGGAGGTAGTGGACGGTTTTTATCCATATACCATGTTATAAAAGACATGTCCTCATAACAATCTCCTCCAAATATTGTATAAATATCAAATGTTTTCCACTTATTTGGGCGAATAGTTTGTAACATAAATCCACCTACACCATCTTCACCACCAGTGCTATAGGCAAACTCTACTTTTTCAAATAGCATCGTGATATTTTTTTGCCAAAAAAAGCCTGTCATCGTGATTAAACCATCTTTACGATTTAAAATATGTTCCTTTTTAGGCATTGTAAAACCATAGATTACAAAAAAGATAGTTAAAAAAGCTGATAATATCATAAAAAATAAAATTTCATTATTCAATCCATCTCTGATAAGATACCATAATGTTCCTAATAATAATAACAAAGACACACCCCCACCTATTTGAGGAGTAGCTATACTTCCAGATTTACTAGCTACAAAATTATCATCTACTAATCTATATTGTGATTTCTTGTAATTTCTTTTCTTAAAATTTCTTGGTTTTGTATGTATTTTTTTTACAACTCGATGGTAATATTTTTTAAGTTTTTCTACGTTTTTATATTCTTCATGGGTTATTTTACGGGTAAAATCTACCATCCGCCAATACGTTTACGTTCTGCTTGCTGTTCTTTTGTAGCCTCAGGTGTTGAGATTTTGCTTGAATATAGAGGCTTAGGAAACCCCTCCGCTTTTCTTCGTTCAAAGTCTTGCTGACGATATGGATCAAA
>NZ_JAPEHZ010000164.1 GCF_028823685.1 Tenacibaculum sp. L6
TTAGCAATTCCGAGTGGATTCGGACGTAGTCGAATCCGCCGTAATTGCGGTTATAGATTGTTATGCACAGGTTTTTTATCTAATTCTTATAGTTTTACTTATTCAGCATTGATATTTTCTATATTACCGCTTGAGCTTCAATTTCAATCATAAATCCTTCATTTGCAAGTCCATTTACACTAACCCAAGTACTAGCAGGTGGATTTTTAGTTCCAAAATTTTCTTTAAGAATAGAATTTATAATTGGTCCATCGCCATTTTGATAATTTACTTTATAAATTCTCAACATCATAATATTTTCCATTGTTCCGCCAACTGACTCAATTGCGATTTTTAAATTTTCAATTGCTTTTTGGGTTTGTGCTTTTAAATTATTTTCTCCAACTATATTAAGATTTTCATCCCAAGCAACTTGCCCAGATATAAATATTAATTTTCCAGGATTAGATATTACTATTTGAGAAAATCCGTATTGAGTTGAATCAAAAAGTTTTTCTGGATTAACAGTTTTTCTTAACATATCAGTTTGTTTTACAACTTGTGCCTAACTCGTTTGAGAATATGAATCCGTTTTAATGATTTATATTCAACGTTAGCTAAAGGTATTAGAATTTAGGGTAAGAATCAAATTAAATTATATTTTAAAAATTCCGAATATCCACAATATCCCCATTTTTAAGTTTGTTTTGGGTGTCTATAGCAAAAATGGTTTCAGCAACGTACTCAGGAGTATACAACTGGTCGT
>NZ_JAPEHZ010000165.1 GCF_028823685.1 Tenacibaculum sp. L6
TTTTTTTTATATTTTAACTAAATAAAACACCAGAAAACACCCTTATTCTTAACAGCTAAATAACGGTAATTTATTGATTTATAGTCTGTTGTAAAAAATTACCGTATCTTTGCCTGGCTAAACAGAAAGTATATAATTATCAGACATTTAGTATTAGTCATTGTAACATTTGGATTCTTAACTAGTTTCACAGAGGTTACAACTAAACACGAAAAAGCTGTTACCACCCCAGTTCCAGCGAACAAAATCGAAAAAGTGAATGTTCCTTTTTTATCAAATGATTTTGTTGGATTTAAAGAAGCTTTAGCTTTTAAAGAATCTCAAGGGAGATACAGAGTTATTAATGAGCTTGGCTACTTAGGGAAATACCAATTTGGTAAAGAAACTTTAAAAAGATTCCGAATTTACAACACCGATTACTTCTTAAAAACTCCTGAATTACAAGAACGTACATTTGTAGATTACTGTAAGCTAAACAAATGGATTTTACGTAAGGATATTAAAAGAAGCGTTGGCAAAACCATTAACGGAATAAAGATAACTGAATCAGGTATTTTAGCTGCAGCCCATTTAAGTGGTGCTGGAAATGTAAAAAAGTTTTTACGATCAAACGGAGCTATTCAATTTAACGATGCTTTTGGAACATCAATAGAATCGTATTTGAAAAAGTTTGCTGATTATGATGTTTCTAATATCGAAGCAACTAAAAAGCCCGTTGTTTAACTAACTTAACTAAAAAATAAA
>NZ_JAPEHZ010000166.1 GCF_028823685.1 Tenacibaculum sp. L6
ACGTTTTAGAAAAGAATAAACCCCTTTCAGCAAGTTTTTCAGTGTGTTAGTTACTGTGTTTATATTTTTATGCCCAAATAAGGGAAAAGCACTTTTATATAGAAGTGCAAAAAATAAAAATTAGAAAAAAAGACACACATGAGAAAAAAAATTACCATGTATGCAGGTGCTATTCTTTTTGTACTTGCAAGTATCACAAGTTGTGATAAAGATGAAGAAATTATTCCAGCAGTATTTTCTATAGATCAAACAGAAAAAGACTTCGGAACAGTAGAAGTAGAGCAGTCTGCTAGTTATTCATTTGAAGTAACAAATAAAGGAGAAGCAGACTTAGAAATTGATGAGTTTGTTATAAAAGGAACAGATGCAGCAGATTTTTCTACAAGCGCAGTGCCTAAAGTAATTAGAAAAGGAGAGGCTTATAGCTTCGAAATTACTTTTGCTCCTTTAACAGAAGGAAACAAAGAGGCTATTTTAGAAATTACTACTAACATAGGTAAAAAAGAAGTAACAGTAACAGGAGTTGCAGAGCCAAAACCACTACCAACTGTAGACTTAAATGTAACAACTTTATCTTTTGGAGAAGTAGAAATTAACCAAACAGATGATGCTACATTCACCATAACAAATAGCGGAGATGCCGACTTAGAAATTACTGCTTTTGAGGTAAAAGGAACAAATGCTTCTGAATTTGCAACGGCTGCAACAGCAGAAACGTTAGCTGTAGGAGGTACAAAA
>NZ_JAPEHZ010000167.1 GCF_028823685.1 Tenacibaculum sp. L6
AAGCTCCTAATTTAGGAGCTTTCAATATTATTTAAAATAAGCAATTATGCTTTTTTTGTTTCAGCACAACAAGCCATAGTGCAATCTTCTTTACAAGCAGCTTTTTCAGCTTCTGTTTTTGTACAGCACTCTTTTTTACAATCGTCGCCACAAGCTTTTTTATCAACGTCTTTTTTTGCGCAACATGCCATAGTGCAATCTGCCTTACAAGTTTTTTTAGTAGCTTCAGCAGCTTTGTACATATCACCGCTACCAATTCCTTCAACAAAGGTAATTAATTCAGCTTTGTTAGTTTTGTTAGCATCATATTTTATAGTTGCAATACTATCGTTAAACACAACGTTAGCTTCTAAAACTCCATCCTTTTTATTTAAATCAGAAGCTATTTTTCTAGCGCATCCTATTTCACAAGTCATTCCTGAAATGTTTAATGAAAGTTCTTGTGGATTAGCTTCTGCTACTGTTTCGGTTTTTTGTTCTTGAGCTTCTTCTTTTTTAGCTTCACTTTTACAAGCAATCATTGTTAAACTTACAAAAGCAGCAACAAAAAATATTTTTAAAAATTTCATCATTTTTATTTATTGGATTATTCAGCAAATTTATTAATAAAATCAAAATTTAAAATATAAATAAGCGACTTTTGTTATTAAAATACTTGATAATGAATAAGCAACAGCAAAAATGGTTGTTTTTAATTGTGCTTTCGCTAGTTTGGGGAAGCTC
>NZ_JAPEHZ010000169.1 GCF_028823685.1 Tenacibaculum sp. L6
TTCTTTGAACCTATAAAGAGTACTGAAAATTTAAAACTTTTACAAGAAGAACTACAAACAATAATTTCTTCTAAAAAAGAAAATTTCAACAAACTAGAATTTGAATCACTCGTTAAAAAAATCACTTATATAAATACACCTTTCAACAAAGACAGATTTCTATTGGCTTATGATTTCTATAAAATAGAATTACCCAATAATTTAAAAAAACTATTAAACAACCGAAATAAATTTTTACACGGAAAGACACCTTACAAAGAAGGAACACTAAAAAATAAAATAAAAGAGTTGAATTTAGAAGCGGACAGGATTCATATGCTAGTTTCAATTCTTCTCTTAAAATATTCTGATTATAGAGGACATATAAAAAATCAAGCAGCCTATAAATTAGAGACTAAAAGATATTACAAAGAACTTGATTTGGAAATAAATGAAAGTTCATTTTATAAAATATAAATCTAGTAAACAACAAACCTTATCATAATCTCATCAACTTAATTATAATAACGAAACCTACCTCACAATCGTTCTAAACGTTAAGTTCACTCGTGATCGGTGGACTTTTTTTGTAGGCGGTAATCGGTGTAACCAATGGGTTTGAGTTTCGTCTTTCATGACCAATAACGAACCATGTTCTAACACCTTATACACCGTTTCTTTGGTCTGTTTGTGTTTAAAACCAAAGCGTCTTTCTGCTCCAAAGCTTAACGAAGCAATCGC
>NZ_JAPEHZ010000016.1 GCF_028823685.1 Tenacibaculum sp. L6
AAATTTTATATTTTTTTTAAGAAAACATGTCCTTAACCTTTTCGAAGAACGACTTGTCTGACTTTTGAGGGTTTGGGCTAAAGTTCTCTTCTTCTTGCACTTCCTCAAAAAACTTACGTTGATCCTTTGTTAATTCTTGTGGTGTCCACACATTTATGTGAATTAAGAAATCTCCATGTCCGTAACGCTCGATACTTGGTAATCCTTTACCTTTTAATCGTAAAATCTTACCTGATTGCGTTCCTGCATCAACTTTAATCTTAACTTTTCCTGTAACTGTATCTATTTCTTTAGAAGTTCCTAAAACAGCTTCTGAGAAGTTTATGTATAAATCATAATGTATATTACTTCCTTCTCTCTTTAAAGTATCGTGTGGTACTTCTTCAATCAACACTAATAAATCACCAGGAATTGAGTTCTTACCAGGAGCTTCGTTTCCTTTTCCTCCTACTTTTAATTGAACTCCTTCAGTAACTCCTTCAGGAATATTAATAGAAACGGTTTCTTCTTTTACAATCATACCTTGAGCATCTGCTCCACTAGGTTTCTTGTCTAACATTTCTCCTGCTCCATGACAAGTACCACAAGTAGTCGCTGTTTGCATTCTACCTAAAATGGTATTGGTAACTCGCATTTGTTGTCCTGTACCATTACAGGTTGAACAAGTTTTATACGTTACTCCTTCAGCTTGAACTTTTCTACGAACTTTTACCTTCTTTTCTACTCCTTTGGCAATTTCTTCTAAAGTAAGTTTTACACGAATACGTAAGTTACTACCTTTTACTCGTGCTTGACGGTGACCACCGCCACCAAAACCTCCGAAACCACCACCGAAAGCTCCTCCAAAAATATCTCCAAATTGGCTGAAAATGTCATCCATATTCATTCCACCACCACCGAAGCCTCCATGACCTCCTTCAAAAGCAGCATGACCATATTGATCGTAACGAGCTTTCTTGTTCTCATCACTTAATATTTCATACGCCTCAGCAGCTAATTTGAATTTTTCTTCAGCATCTTTGTCATCCGGGTTTTTATCTGGATGATACTTAATAGCCATCTTTCGATAGGCTTTTTTTATTTCAGCTTGCGATGCCGATTTTGATATTCCTAATATTTCGTAATAATCTTGTTTTGCCATTCTATTAGTTATTAGTCTTTAGTTATTAGTCTTTAGTTTTTTTTACTAATAACTTAAATTAAACTATTATCAAACTGCTTATGATAACCGTTTACGCTTGCCCCATTACTACTTTAGGGTGACGAATAATTTTATCTCCTAGTTTGTATCCTTTCTCTACACAATCGATAATTTTTCCTTTTAAATCTTCTGTTGGAGCAGGTATTTGTGTAATTGCATCATGAATTTCAGCATCGAAATCATCTCCTGGCTTTACCTCTATCTCTACTAATCCTTTTTGTGTTAAAGTGCTTTTAAACTTGTTATTGATAAGCTCCATTCCTTTTAATAACTCAGAATCTTCAGACTTTTTAATTTCTGCCAAACCTCTATCAAAATCATCCATAATTGGCAGTAAAGCTGTCATTAATTCTTGACTTGCAGTTTTAAAAAGCTCGACACGTTCTTTAGAAGTACGTTTTTTATAGTTTTCAAACTCTGCAAACAAACGTAAGTATTTGTCTTTTTCTGCTTGAATTAACTCTTCAGCAGTAGGCACTTCTTTTGACTCAACCTCTTTATTTTCTTGAGTTTCTTCTTGCTCTCCCCCTAATTCTCCACTTTTTACAGCGTCATTAATTTCGTCTTCTTTTGTATATTGATCTTTACTCATTGTAAATAGTTTCTTTTATTTTCTCTCTTTTGATTAACAAGAATGTTGCCAATAAAAAAATCGTGTCAACTTGACACGATTTTTAATCTATAATTTTACCTAATCCGCTAATTTACTAATTAGTGTTAATTTTCTATTCTTTCAATTTTTGCCCCGATAGACTTTAAACGAGCTTCAATATCTTCATAGCCTCTATCAATTTGTTCAATATTATCGATGATACTCGTTCCTTTAGCAGAAAGTGCTGCTATTAATAATGAAATACCTGCACGAATATCTGGTGAAGTCATTTTTGTAGCCTTTAATTGCGACTTGAAATCGTGACCAATTACCGTAGCTCTATGTGGATCACATAAAATTACTTTTGCTCCCATATCAATTAATTTATCGACAAAGAACAAACGGCTTTCAAACATTTTTTGATGGATTAATACCGTTCCTTTTGCTTGAGTAGCTACTACTAAAACTATACTTAATAAATCTGGTGTAAACCCTGGCCAAGGTGCATCAGCAACAGTTAATACCGAACCATCAATATAACTTTGAATTTCATAGCTTTCTTGTTCAGGAATAAAAATATCATCTCCTTTTTTTTCTAGTTTAATTCCCAACTTTCTAAACACATTAGGGATTTGTCCTAAATCATCCCAACTAACATCTTTAATAGTTAATTCAGAACGTGTCATAGCTGCCATACCTATCCAACTACCAATTTCAATCATGTCTGGTAAAATGGTATGCTCACAACCTCCTAAAGACTCAACTCCTTCAATAGTTAACAAGTTAGAACCTACCCCTGAGATTTTTGCTCCCATAGAGTTCAACATTTTTGATAATTGTTGAATATAAGGTTCACATGCAGCGTTATAAATCGTTGTGGTTCCCTTAGCCAAAACCGCAGCCATAATAATATTTGCAGTTCCTGTTACAGAAGCTTCATCTAACAACATCTCTGAACCAACCAAACCTGTTTCTGTTTCAACTCCGTAGAAATATTCTTCACGGTTATAACGGAATTTTGCTCCTAAATTGATAAATCCTTCAAAGTGTGTATCTAAACGACGACGACCAATTTTATCTCCCCCTGGGCGTGGAATATATCCTTTTCCAAAACGAGCTAACAACGGACCAACAATCATAATTGAACCTCTTAATGAGCTCCCATCTCTTTTAAAGTCTGCTGATTCTAGATATTTTAAATTGATATCATCTGCTTGAAAACTATACGAATTCTTAGAGAGTTTTTCAATCTTAACTCCTAATTCTCCTAAGATGAAAATCAACTTATTGACATCAATAATATCAGGAATGTTGTTTATTATTACTTTTTCTGAAGTTAATAACACCGCACAAATTACTTGTAATGCTTCGTTTTTTGCTCCTTGTGGTGTTATTGTTCCTTTTAATTTGTGACCTCCTTCAATTTTAAATGATGCCATTTATTTTTTTCTGTATTTAGTGTTTGCTTTTCCTTTTGATTTGTGCTGACCTTGCGTACTGCGTTTTCTTAACAAGCTTTTACTATCTGTTAAATCTTCTTCAATACTTCGAATGTCTATTTTTCCGTCTGATAATTCATATAGATGATCAAAAATTACATTATCATCAACCGTATCTTTATTCCAGTTTAGATAACATTTTTTCATATGATTCGCAATCGTAAAAATCAACGCTTCTTTCATATCACCATCTTCCCATGTTAAAGCAACATCAATCATTGTTTGAATGTTCGTTCCATAAAAACGATATTTTGAAGCTGATTTAGGATATGCCATTCTTTCTGGAGCCTCTTGTAACTCTTCTTTAGAAGGAGTTTCATAAGGAGAATCTACATCTAATTTAAAATTAGACATGATATGTAACTGATCCCAAAGCTTATGCTTAAAATCAGGAACATCACGTAAATGTGGTTGTAAATTACCCATCACGTCTATAATCGCCTTAGCCATTGTATTACGCTCTTCTCTATCTTCTAGAGCAACACAATGATTTACGAGTTTTTGTATATGCCTTCCGTATTCAGGAATAATTAATTTCGATCTTTCTGAATTGTATTCTAAATCAAACGTCATTTCTCTATATTTTTATCCATGCAAAATAGGTAATAATTTACGAATTAGCTATCCGACTACCTTCAATTTTGCAAATTGTAACAATAATTTCTTTTTACCTACAGTACTAAACTCTATTTCAGCTTTTTTATTGGGTCCTTTTCCTTCTAAAGCTATTACTCTTCCTGTTCCAAAGCGGTTGTGCTCTACCAAATTCCCAACAGTAATTTCTCCATCAAATAAATTCATTGTTGGATTCATTTCTGAAACCTTTTTCATCTTACTTTTTGGAGGAATCGTCATCGGTTTTTCTTTCTTCTCTAAAAACTCCTTATTTTCTTTCTTCTCTAAAAACTCTTTTCTTTTCTTCTGAATAGGTTTTTGGAAACGAATTTTCTTTGGTGAATCATCTTCAAACAAACTTGCATCAATAAACCTATTTGCTGATGGTTCAGGAACTTTAGGAGTTAAATACTCTAAATATTGTTCATCTATTTCTTCTAAGAATCTACTTGGTTCACCGTCCGTTAATTTACCCCAACGATAACGTGTTTGTGCATAAGTTAAATAGGCTCCTTTTTCAGCTCTTGTTAAAGCCACGTAAAACAAACGACGTTCTTCTTCAAGTTCACTACGAGTATTCATACTCATTGCAGAAGGGAATAAACTTTCTTCTAATCCTACAATGTATACATACGGAAATTCTAGACCTTTTGATAAGTGAATTGTCATTAACGAAACACGTGGTTCTTCATCTTGTTTATCAGAATCAAAATCTGTAGCTAATGCTACGTCTTCTAAAAATGATGTTAGCGAAGCATCTTCTCCTGTCTCTATTTTATCTGTAATGAAATCTTTGATTCCGTTTAATAATTCTTGAACGTTTTCAACTTTATTAACCCCTTCTGGAGTTCCGTCTTTCTGTAAATCTTTGACTAATTGTGTTTGTTTTACCACCAAATCTGCAATTTCAAATGCATTTTTAGTTTGCGCTTCTATTTGAAAACGCTGAATCATATTGACAAAGTTTTGCAACTTTGTTTTAGTTCCCGAATTAATACTAATATCAATTGTACCGATATTCTTTAAAATATCAAACATCGATTTTTTATAATGATTGGCTGCGATTGTCAACTTGTCTATCGTTGTAGCACCAATACCTCTTGCAGGATAATTAATAATACGCTTTAACGCTTCCTCATCATTCGGGTTGATTAAAATTCGTAAATACGACAGTAAATCTTTAATCTCTTTACGTTGATAGAACGAAATTCCTCCGTAAATTTTATACTTGATATCTTTCTTACGCAACGCATCTTCTATCGCTCTCGATTGCGCATTGGTACGGTATAAAATAGCAAATTGATCACTTGTTAACTGGTGATTCATTTGGTTTTCCCAAATAGATTGTGCTACAAAACGTCCTTCCTCTCCATCAGAAATCGTACGCATTACCTTTACACTATCTCCAGCATCATTTGCTGTCCAAATTTCTTTGTCTAACTTCGTTTTGTTCTTATCAATAACACTATTTGCTGCACGAACGATATTACTTGTAGAGCGGTAATTTTGTTCAAGCTTAAAAGTTTTTACATCTGGATAATCCTTCTGGAAATTCAAAATGTTTTGAATGTTAGCTCCACGGAATCCATAAATACTTTGCGAATCATCTCCCACCACACAAATGTTCTGGAAACGATCTGCCAACGCACGTACAATTAAATACTGCGAATGGTTGGTATCTTGGTACTCATCTACCAAAATATAGCGAAAACGATCTTGATATTTTGCCAACACATCCGGAAAACGTGCTAATAATTCATTAGTACGTAGTAACAAATCATCAAAATCCATTGCTCCTGACTTAAAACATCTATCTACATATTCTTTATAGATATCACCTGTTCTAGGTCTACTTGCTTCTAAATCTGCTTGCTGTAAATCAGAATTATTAAAATACGCTCTTACCGTAATTAAACTGTTTTTAAAAGAAGATATTCTACTTAGAATTTGCTTTGGCTTGTATCTATCTTTATCCAAATTCATTTCTTTGATAATCGCTGTTATCAATCGAACTGAATCTTGTGTATCGTAAATTGTAAAATTGGATGGATATCCTAATCGGTCAGCTTCCGAACGTAAAATACGTGCAAAAACCGAGTGAAACGTTCCCATCCATAAGTTTTTAGCTTCACTATAACCTACCACTTTACCAATACGGTCTTTCATTTCACGGGCAGCTTTGTTGGTAAAGGTAAGTGACAAAATGTTGAATGCATCTACTCCTTGCTCCATTAAATAAGCAATTCTGTAGGTTAATACACGTGTTTTACCCGATCCTGCTCCGGCAATAATAATCATTGGACCGTCTTTTTGTAAAACGGCAGCTCTCTGTGGCTCGTTAAGTTGCTCTAAATAAGTACTCAATGAAAAATAAATTGAAAGATTTTAAAAATGGAAAATTAACCATTCTTTTAGGTTTATTAAAGATTCTGAACCATTTTTTATTCACGAATTTTATTCTCAAAAAATTCGACACATTTACCGAATATTTTAAAATTCGTCTTTATAACCGAATAAACTCAAATTCGTTTTTAAACCCGAATTATTTTGTTTTATGATTATAAAAATCTATTTTTACTAAAATTTAGCGGTATGACAAGTGTAATAACAGGAGATATCATAAACTCTAGAGATGTGTTGACTGAAACATGGCTTCCAATTTTAAAGCAAAGCTTTAACAAAATTGGAAAAACTTCTAAAACATGGGAAATATTTCGAGGTGATAGCTTCCAAATTGAAATTGAACATATTGCTGACGCTTTACTTTTTACAATTGAATTAAAAGCTGCTATTAAAAAAATAAAAGATTTAGATATTCGTTTAGCTATTGGAATTGGCTCTAAAAATTTTGAGGCTTCAAAAATTACAGAAGCTAATGGCGAAGCTTTTGTTAATTCAGGATATGCTTTTGATCATTTATTAAAAAAGCAAAATTTAGCGCTAAAAACACCTTGGAAAGACATTAATGAAGAGTTTGAAGTTTCTTTAGGTTTAAGCTTGCTAATTATGGACAATTGGACTGTAAATTCAGCTGAATTTGTAAACATGTATTTAGAGAATCCTAATAGCACTCAAAAAGTTATTGCTAAAAAATTAGCCATTTCAGAAAGTAGTGCTAGCGAACGAAGAAAACGTGCTGGTTTTGATGAAATTATGAAGCTAGAAAAACGTTACAGAACTCTTATGAACAAGAAACTAACCAACTTATGATATTGTTTTTAAAACTTTTAGTTGCTCATTTATTAGGTGATTTTGTTTTTCAACCTAAAAACTGGGTAAAAGACAAAGAAAAGAAGAAAATTAAATCACTAAAACTATATGCTCACGTAGGAGTTCATGCAGTTTTACTATTAATCTTATTACAGTTTAATTTACAATATTGGAGTGTTTTCTTACTAGTAATTGTTTCTCATTTTATAGTTGACTTAGGCAAACTTTATCTTCAGAAAAAGAAAAACAAACGCTTATTTTTCTTTTTAGACCAAGCTTTCCATCTCCTTTTTTTAGGAATCGCCACCTATCTTTTTCAACCTTTTGATATTACATTTTCAACAATAGTAAATGAACACAATTTACTTTTAACTTGCTGCTTGATTTTTGTTACGTTTACCTCATCAATCATTATAAACACATTAATTTCACGTTGGAATCCTGAGAAAAATAATAAATCAGAAGAACAATCGTTAGCTAACGCAGGAAAATATATTGGCTTTTTAGAACGTTTATTGGTTTTTGTATTTATAGCAATTAATCAATGGGCAGGGGTCGGATTTTTGCTTGCAGCAAAATCAATATTCAGGTTTGGAGATTTAACCGCATCAAAAGATAGAAAATTAACAGAGTATGTGCTTATCGGAACTTTATTAAGTTTTGGATTGGCAATTTTAACAGGACTCGTATATTCGCATTATGGAAGATAAAATTATAGAAGGATTAGCCTATGCCTTACCCGCTTTAGTAACTGGAGGTGTAGCTTATCTTATTTTAGGTCGTTTTATAGAACAAGACAATAAAGAAAAAACCTTCAACGCTTTGGTTGAAAAAAAGCGTGAAAGTTTACCTGTAAAACTACAAGCATACGAACGTATGTTATTGTTTTGTGAACGTATTAATCCATCAAAATTATTATTAAGGGTAAACCCTATTGGAGATGATCCTGATAACTATTTACAACTTTTAATAGGAAATATTGAGCAAGAATTTGAGCATAACTTAGTGCAACAATTATATATTTCTGAAGATAGTTGGAAAGCTGTTTTAGCTGCAAAACTGGCGATTATTGCAAAGCTTCGATCTACAGCAGATAACGTAAGTACTGCAAAAGATTTGCGTGAAAATGTACTCATAGATTACTCACAAGAAGAAAGTCCTGCAAACACAGCCGTTTCTTTTCTTAAACAAGAAGTAAAAAAACTGATATAGTAAAAGCCTCCTAACGGAGGCTTTTTTTATGAATCTTCTCTTGTAAAAAAATAATATATTACATACAGCCAACTTAACATTCCATGTATAATTGCTAATAATATCGATTTATTTCTATCCCAAGAAATTACCACTGCAATTACACTTCCTAAACCAATTCCGTTTTTAACTATCGTTTTATTCACTTCGGAATCATGCGCAAAAATATCTAGTGTTAAAAACAATAGGGTTATTAGTAGTATATTTTTCTTCATCATATTTATTTTAAATTATTTAGAATAAAATCAATTTTGGGATTGGTATTTGAATTCGCTACATAAGAATCCGTAATATATTTTGCATGCTCTGCATCGCCTCTATTAATCAAGTATTCAATATCATTAACATATTCTAATGAAACTTTTCCTGTTAACAATACACTTAAATCTTTACCTGAATGAAAATAATCATAGATTTTTTTCAATCCTGTTAAGTATAGATAATCTTTTGTAAACCCGCCTCCTCTATGAATACGTGTCGTGATATAAAACGCTTGTTCTCTTTCTAAGTCATAATTGTTATGTAATAACCTGAAGGTTTTAGAGAATGAAGATCCTTTTACCAAACTATTCACAGCAATTACACGATAGGCTAATTCTTTTAAACGCTTAATCGTTAAATTACCAGACATATATTCACTAAAAACAGCTAATCCTTCTTGTGTCTCAACATTATTAGGAAAACCATGAGAAAATATTTTTAACGGATGTAATACACCATTCATCGTCGTTACCATATGCACTCCGATTTCATGATTTGTTAAAATACCCATTTCATTTTTTGAAAACGTATGATTACTGTTTAACACTAAGGTTTGCGTACTATTTAATACCATAGCAATCGCACCCATAGTATCAGACTCTTTTATATTGAACGAAAAATCATACCTACTTCCGTATTCTCTAAATAATTTTTCTGCTTCTTCTATAGAGTATTTTGGTTGAAATATTTCTTCGGAAGTATCTTCAGCGTCAAAATGAAGAATGAATTTGGCATTCTCTACATCTTGTTCCGTAGGTTTTCCGAAGGAACGCAAACTATTATAATAGAATTTTTTCCCTTCGCCTACAGTTTCAATACACTGTACAATTCCCGAGTAGTAATAAATGATCTCTTCATATAGATTACGAATTTTTTCATCCTCTATCAACTCCAACGGAAGTGTAAAAAACTCTCGATGCAATTTAAACTTGTCAAAATCTCTTTAAACGTTGCTTTTCTTCCTCTATATTAACAGGGTTTACGTAACGTAATAACTCTATTTTTTTAACGAGTTTGTCTATTCTTTTGTCTATATCAGCAATCGCTTCTGCAGTAGCATTAATTTCTTTCATTCTAATTTATTAAGCGGTTGCAAATTTACTTTTTATGCGTTTCAAAAAATGATTGTGCATGCAATTTCAACTCCTTTTTTAAGTAATTTCCTACTGCACTAACTACTTCTGGATACGTAATTTGTGCTAATTCATCACAATATACTTTTGCTATTTCTGTTGCCAATACTAAAGTATTATTGAAGTTTTGCGTGATATACTTTAAGAAATAACCATTCCCTTGAAAAGTATCATTGATTTTAGATGTTGATTTGATATTATTTGGTAGTGGCATTTTTTCTAAAACACTTCTCCAACCTTCAATTTCATTACCAAAACGATTGTTATCAACATTTGCTGTACCTAAATTCCAAGTTGGTACTTCTCTCTCCCAACGTTGCCAATTATACGAGTGCATATCATATACGATGCAAGCACTAAACTTCTCCTCAATTTTTGAAATCAATGCATGAACAACCTTATAAAAATCAGCATGTTTAGCTAAACTTTTAGCTTTCATTTCTTCGGAAAGTGGCTCGTGCCACAACTGTTTACCCCAAGCGTCAGTATAAATTGCTGTTTCTGGATTACGGTTTAAATCATACTCAAAACGAGAGTCCATCCCAGCAATAACAATTGGATGCGATTGCACCATCGTTTTGGTTTCAGGGTCTTCTTCATACCAACGTTCGTATTCGGTATGTATACAATTATCCCACAATTCTTGTCTAAATTGATGCCCGTCGTGAACAGCTCCGCATACATACGGAACATACTCATCAATTTTTATGGTAAATGAATAATCGCTAGAAACGGCTTCAAAAATTTCTTCATTTTGAATCTTCTCTATAATTGCTGTTATTGAAAGCTTTTCCATCATACTACTATTTTTCAACAGGTAACTCTAACCTACTTGCCCACTCTGTCCAAGAACCATCATACACACTATACTTTGTATATCCTGACGTTTCTGCTCCTAAAGCTAAAACACAAGCTGTAATTCCTGAACCACAAGAAAAGGTCATGTGTTCATTTTTAGGGTTTATTTCAGAAAATAACTGTTGAAGTTCTTCTGTCGACTTCATTTTTCCATCAGACTGTAATTTCCCGTGAGGCAAACTTTTCGAATTTGGAATATGTCCTCCTCGCATATCAGCTCTTGGTTCTGGTTCAGTAGCATAAAAACGCCCTTCTGAACGCGCATCAACAATCAAATCTTTATTGTTTGAAGCTTCTAAAACCTGTTCAGTTACTCGTAACAACTCTTTTTGAAACTTTGCTGTAAAACCTCCTTCTACTACTTCTTTTTTTGCTGGAAGTTCTACAGAATAACCTGCTGCTTCCCATGCAGGCAATCCTCCATTTAAAACAGTAATATTTGTAAATCCGAAAGCTTTAAACAGCCACCAAACTCTAGGTGATGAATACACACCTAAATCATCATAAACTACAATACAGCTATCGTTGTTTATGCCTATTTTTTGAGCTTCTTTTTCAAAGTGATTTTCCGAAGGAATTGTATTCGGATACTCTCCTTCAGCATCTAAAAAAACGTTCTTTAAATCAAAGAAAACAGCATTTTTGATTTGCTGTTTTTCTTTTATAACATCTTTTGTTGCTCCTACTTTAGGAATTGTAGCATCTAAAATAATTAGATTTTCTGCCTCTAAATTCTCTTGTAACCATTCAACTGAAACAAGAGGTGTCGTTACTTTAAGCATCATCTACTTTACGTTTTAAATCAGTCATTCTTCTGAATGCTGCATTTTTTTCTAAAATTTTACTTTCTAAAAAGTCAATTACCTTTTCTTGAATCTTAACTTTTGATACTTTATTAATGTACACAATTCCTCCTGGACTCATTACATTAACCTCTACCAATTTACCTCCGATTACATCAATTCCCACAAAATACAATCCGTCTTTTACTAACTTCGGACCTATTTTATCGCAAAGCAACTTCTCAGCTTTGGTTAATTTGTGCTTTTCTACTCTACCTCCAGCAGTAATGTTTGAACGATGATCTTTATCTCCAGGAATACGTCTCATTGCTCCAATAGGTAATCCGTTTAACAATAAAATACGCACATCACCTTGATCAGCTCCTTCAATATAATCTTGAAGAATAACATAATCAGAAGACCCATCACTTTTATTAATGTAAAAATCTAACAGAGAATTAACATTCCCCATTGCCGACTTTTCTATCAAAATTACACCAGAACCTCCGTATCCGTTCAACGGTTTTAGGATCATTTTATCTGACTCAGATTCTTCAATGATATTAATTAAATAATCTTTGTTTTTAGAAACATGTGTTACAGGAATTATCTCATTATTTGGGTCTTCAAAGACAGCAGTATACAGCTTGTTATTTGCTTCACGCATTCCTTGAACCGAATTGATAACAAAAACATCATCCTTTACTGAATCTAAAAAATTCAACATTAGCGGATCTAACGGTGGATTTGCTCTCATAAAAATAGCATCAAACCCTGCTAAAGGAAGCATTTCCTCTCTAGTCGTTGCTTTTTTATAGTACGACTTTATGCTAGCTGGTACTTTGTCCATTCTTCCAACAATGGTACAAAACGCATTGGTTACACTATTTCGTATTGTTAAGTTAGATGGTGTACAGATTGCTACTCCATGCCCTCGTTTTGCACACTCATGTATCAACGTTAACGTTGAATCTTTTTCAGGATTTATTTCCTCCCAAGGATACATTAAAAAACAAATATTCATTTAGCCTGATTTGTTTATTCTTTCTTCTTTATTTACTATTATTCAATATATCTATAAGCAATGCTTCGCATTTACTTTACTTCATCATAATGATCATCCCAATTTTTAGGATGTGGTTTCCCTAATTTTCCTACAGATTTTGCCACCAAAGTAGATACTGTAGCATCTCCCGTAACATTAATTACTGTTCTACACATATCTAAAGGTCTATCTACAGCAAAAATTAACGCTAAACCAATTGCTAATTTATCTGCTGGAAAACCTACAGACTCTAATACAATAACTAGCATTACCATACCCGCTCCTGGTACTGCTGCAGAACCTATAGAAGCCAATAAAGCCGTTAGTATAATGGTTAATTGATCCCCAAAAGTTAAATCAAAGCTCAGTGCTTGAGCAATAAATACTGCAGCTACTGCTTGATATAAACTCGTTCCATCCATGTTAATAGTAGCTCCTACGGGTAATACAAAACTCGACACTTCTTTATCTACTCCCACATGTTCTTCAACACGCTCCATTGTTACTGGTAACGTTGCTGCACTTGAACTTGTTGAA
Organism: Tenacibaculum sp. L6; assembly: GCF_028823685.1. Taxonomy (GTDB): domain Bacteria; phylum Bacteroidota; class Bacteroidia; order Flavobacteriales; family Flavobacteriaceae; genus Polaribacter. Next base: position 12,985 of record NZ_JAPEHZ010000016.1, read on the forward strand.
AAAGCTAACAATTGCGCTGGACTAATTTGTTGTAAAAACCAAAATGGATTCTTTTTTACAAATACACTTATTAAAATCATATAGAAAACAACAAGTAATAATAATCCTCCTACCACAGTTAATGCGTATTTTAATAATGCTAATAATAAATCTGGATCATTTGAAGATACTACTACGTTAGCCAATAATGCAAACACTGCATACGGAGCAGTTAACATAATTAAATCGACCATTTTTAACACAACTTCATTTAAAGAATCGAAAAACTTCTTTAATGGTTTAGATTTCTTCTCTCCAATTAACAACATTGATATTCCTAAGAAAATGGTAAAGAAAATTACTTGTAACATCGCTTTGTTGTTACTCATTGCCTGCATTGCATTATCAGGAACCATATCTACCACAAACTGTAAAGGTCCGCTTGCTTTTTGCTTGCTTGCTTCTGCTATTTTTGATTGTACTCCTCCGCTATTCGCATAGGTTTCTGTTAGTTTTGCTATAGTTTCTTCAGAAATTCCATTTCCAGGTTGTACAACATTAACCAACACTAGCCCAACAGTAATTGCAATTACCGTAGTACCTATATATATTAGTATAGTACGTAAACCTATATTTTTAAATTTAGAAATATCTTTTAAATCTGATATCCCTTTTACTAAAGACGCTATAATTAATGGAACTGCTATTAATTTTAATAATTTCACAAAAATAGTTCCTAAAGGCTTTATCCAGTCAGCTACAAATGACGCTCCTCCTTCAACGAAAGTCATCGCTAAGCCAAATAAAATTCCTAAAATCATTCCTATTAAAATTTGCCAGTGTAGTGCAAGTTTCCTCATGTAATCTGTTCGTTTTTTTTGAGGCTGTAAGGTAAAAAGAAATATTTAAAAAAAAGTGACCTCAAATTTGTAACTTGTGTCTCATAAAATAAGAACTTAGTACTAACCTTATAAAATTAAAAATGGCAGGAATTTTAGACTTATTAAACAGCGACTTAGGTAAAACAATTGTTTCTGGTGTAGCAGGATCTACTGGTCAAGATACTGATAAAACAAACAGTGTATTAACAATGGCTTTGCCTGTTTTAATGAAAGCTATGCAACGTAATGCTTCTTCTTCTGAAGGTGCAGAAGGATTAATGAGCGCATTAAACAAGCATGATGGAGGAATTTTAGATAATCTTGGTGATTTATTTAACGGCGGTGTAAATTCAGACGTTTTGCAAGATGGAAGTAAAATTTTAGGACATGTTTTAGGAAACAAACAACAAGGTGTTGAACAAGTAATTGGTCAAAAAGCAGGTATTGATGCTAACGCAGTAGCTGACATCCTAAAAACTTCGGCTCCGATCTTATTGGGTCTCTTAGGAAAGCAAAAACGCGAAACCAATGTAAATAACGCTGGTGATTTAGGAGGTTTGTTAGGTGGTTTGCTTGGAGGAAACTCTAACGAAAGAGAACAAAGCTTCTTAGAACAAATTTTAGATGCCGATGGTGATGGTAGCATTGTTGATGATGTAGCAGGAATGGTATTAGGAAATGCTAGCGGTAGTCAACAAAAATCAGGTGGTTTATTAGATGGATTATTAGGTGGTGTTTTTGGAAAAAAATAAACTTTCTCTTTTAATGATGAATCAAAGGGCAAACATTTGTTTGCCCTTTTTCTTTTAATTACTTTTGCCACGATTATTACTGTATGGAAAAATTAAAACAACGTTGGGGAGTAGACAATAACTGGTCTTTGGCTGCAATTTTTATTGTATTTGCTATTAACGGTTCTTTTGCTGCTTGGGTAGCTAAACCTATTACTGGCTTACTTGGTTTATCACCAGAAACCATGTCTCCTTGGTTGTATTATCCTTTAAGAATTTTACTTATTTTTCCTATTTATCAAACTACTTTGCCTTTAGTAGGTTGGGTTTTTGGTCAATTTAATTTTTTCTGGGACTTTGAAAAGAAGTTTTTAAGCCGCCTTGGATTAGGTTTTCTTTTTAAGAAACACAATTAAAAAAACCTAATAATCAGTATTTTACCTTTATTTTTGTTTTTGTAATTTCTTACCTTCGTGCGTCGATTAGATTTGTAATACCTCCTCTATTAGTTCCCTTTTCTTTAATAGAATCACTAACAAAACCTAATTTCGTATGAAACTTTACAAAAAGGAATACTAGACAAAGGTATTTATGGTTTAATTTCTGAAATCCCTAAACCTTCTGATAAAAAGCTTTTTATAACTTTTGAAATCTATTAACAAAGTAAACTTAGTCTACTTTGTTAATTATTTCATTTATATTGATTGGAATAGGCAAATCTACTCCTTCTTTTAAGAAACGCTTATGTACTGCTTCTTTTAGGTTACATTTTGTTTTAAATTCCTGAAAAGGCTCGTTTAACCATACGTAAGCACGTACATGTATGTGGTCTGAATGTATATCAATAACACGAACATCTACTTGATTTACATCTGCCATTACTTGCTCGGGCGTTCGATAATCTATTACCGTAGGCAATTTTACGGCTTCTTCTTGTATAATCTTTCGCGCTAAATCTATATCTGCTTTTAAGCCTAATTTAAAGTTATTAAAACTTAGAATATGAGAATCTTCTATTGTGTGATTTAAAATAGAATCGGTACTAATTACAGAGTTTGGTATAATTAACCGTTTGTTCTCAAAATTATTAATTACTGTATGACGTAGCGTAATATCTTCAACAATTCCAACACGAGTTTCATCTAACTTAATATAGTCGCCTACTCGAAATGGACGGAAAATAACAATAAACGCTCCTGCAATTAAATTAGAGAGCGCTGCTTGTGCAGCAAAACCTATAATCGCTGCAATAATCCCAGCTCCTGAAAAAATTAACGTTGCCTTGCTTCTAAAAGCAGGCACTGTCATAATAATATATATGACAGTTAAAAGCCCTATTACAAAGGTTACCGAATTACGTAAAAACTGAATACTAGTTCTACCAAAACGGTCTTCTTTTTTGATTTTAATTAATCGCCAAATAATTGCTCTAACTAATCTGGATATAAGCCATGAGGTTAGAAAAACAACTATAATGTAACCTAAAACACCAAAAAAAGTATCTAAATTGAAACGATATGGTATTAATTCACTCATTAAAATAATGCGGTTTGACTTTCGTCGTCTTTACTTTTTTTCTTTTTTTGAAGCGCTCGTTCTAAAGCTTTTTTGGCCTTATCTTCTTTCGACTCTTCAAATTCTTTTTTAATCTCAGGAACATCTACATCTAGTACTAAAGACTCTTCAACTACTTCTTCCTCTTCGTTTACCTCAATATCTTCTACTTTCTCTTCTTCTGGTTCTTCATACGGAAGAGATTCTAACAAATTGACAGTTTTAATTTTTTCAGCAGTTAACTGATTTCCTAAAGCTTTAATCCCTTTAACCGCTATAAACTCTTCAAAATTAACCTCAAGATTCTCTAAGCTACGCTTTGAGAAAATTACCTCAGCTACTGGACGGTAATCCGTTGAAATGATTTGCAACTTTGATTTTTCATGATCTGAAATAAAAATTTCTTCTTTATCAAGAGCTTCTATTAAAAAACGTTTTACGAAATAACGTTCTTTATTTCCATCAAAATAAATTGCTGAAATCGGTTTGTTTGGTTTCCACTTTTCTAAAACAATCATATCATCTTCGAAATGCATTGCCAAATCTGGAGTTACCGCTTTTATTTTTCCTGATTGTGTTGCTATTAAAATTTTATCTTCTGCTTTAAATTCTCCTAACAACTCACCTCTTCCATCTACATTTAAGCGTTGAACTGTATCATCAAACCAAATTTTACGTGGTTTTAAAGTAGATACCCCTGCTTCTTTAAATTCTACCTTTTTAATCGCGTATTTAGTTACTTGGTTACCACGAACACTACGACCTTTAATCGCTAAATCAGCAAAATCAATATCCCACTTTAGTTTTTTGATACTTCCAACAGCACGCAGTAAAATAGTTACTACTTCCGCTTCTCCATTAGGGTTTGCTGAGAAGTACAATACTTTTGATTTAGAATCGTCATTTGCTAAGTTGTACTCTTTATCACGTGTAACCGATGTTACATTGAAACGCTTCATAAACGAAGCTCCTTTAGCTCCGTCTCTGTATATCATGTTATAAACAGTACGCTTATCTTTCTTTTTGAAAATTGCAACGTGTATAATTCCTTTTCCTACGAAAGTTTTTGAATCAACCTTAGTAACAATCATCGAACCGTCTTCTCTAAACACAATCACATCATCAATATCAGCACAGTCGGTAACATATTCGTCTTTTTTCAACGATGTTCCAATAAATCCTTCCTCTCTGTTTACATATAACTTTGAGTTACGCATTACTACCTTAGTAGCTACGATGTCATCAAAAATTCGGATTTCAGTTTTACGTTCTTTTCCTTTACCGTATTTAGTTTTTAATTCTTTAAAGTAATCAATCGCAAAATCGATAAGGTTTGCCAAGTAATTCTTTACCTCTGCTATTTTTTCTTCTAAACTTTCAATAAATTGTTTCGCCTTGTCAATATCAAACTTAGAAATCTTTTTAATTCGGATTTCTGTTAAACGCACGATATCTTCTTCAGTTACTTCACGTTTTAAATGTTGGATGTGTGGCTGCAACCCTTTATCAATAGCTTCAATTACACCTTCCCAAGTTTCAACTTCTTCAATATCACGATAAATTCTATTTTCAATAAATATACGCTCTAACGAAGCAAAGTGCCATTGCTCTTCTAACTCATGTAATTGAATTTCTAACTCACGTTTCAATAACTCAACGGTAAAGTCTGTCGACTTTCTTAAAATCTCACTTACTCCTATAAAAATAGGTTTGTTGTCTTCAATAATACAACACAGTGGTGATATTGAGTTTTCACAACTGGTAAAAGCATATAATGCATCAATAGTTTTATCTGGAGATACATTAGGTGGAAGATGTACTAAGATTTCTACCTCAGCAGCGGTATTATCTTCTATCTTTTTAATCTTGATTTTACCTTTCTCATTCGCTTTTAAAATACTATCAATTAAAGATGATGTAGTAGTTCCGAATGGAATTTCGGTAATTACCAGTGTTTTTTTATCTAGCGCTGATATTTTAGCACGTACTCTGATTTTTCCTCCTCTTTTTCCGTCTTTATAATCGGTTACATCAACGATACCTCCAGTTAAAAAATCAGGAACAATGGTAAAACTCCTTCCTTTTAAATATTTAACAGAAGCATCTATCAACTCGTTAAAGTTATGTGGAAGAATTTTCGTTGATAAACCAACGGCAATACCTTCTGCTCCCTGTGCTAATAACAATGGAAACTTTACAGGTAAGTTTACAGGTTCTTTTTTACGACCATCGTACGATGCTTGCCATTCGGTAGTTTTAGCATTGAAAACAACATCTAAAGCGAATTTAGACAAACGTGCTTCGATATAACGAGAAGCTGCAGCACGGTCTCCTGTAAGGATATTACCCCAGTTACCTTGCATATCAATCAGCAATTCTTTTTGTCCCATTTGTACCATCGCATCGGCAATAGAAGCATCTCCATGCGGGTGATACTGCATGGTATGCCCAACAATGTTCGCTACTTTGTTGTAACGACCATCGTCTAAATCTTTCATCGAATGCATAATACGACGTTGTACGGGTTTAAATCCGTCTTCAATCGAAGGTACTGCACGTTCTAAAATTACATACGAAGCATAATCTAAAAACCATTCTTTGTACATACCAGTTACCTTGGTAATGGTTTCAGTACTTTCTAGCGGTTGATTTAATTCTTCGTCGTGTTCGTAATTGTTGTTTTCTTCACTCATTGATTATTGTTTAATCGCTTAAGAGTTTAAGTATTAGTTTTTTTATATAATAAAGTAAAATTATCTATCGAAATTACTTTTTTTATCGTTATAATCTAACCTAACTGCTTTTTTAAAATCTTTACCCTCTCTACTAATCCTTAAAACATATTGTGAATTTACTGCTTGATCTATTTCAAAAATATCTCCTTCATTTACTATTTCCCAATATTTCTTTTCAAACCTTATGTTTCCTATCCGCCAATCATTGAACTTAATTAAGTATATAATGTCCTCAACACTACTAAAATGACCAGAATCAGTATCATGCCCTCTGCGCCTTACTTTTTCAATTTTTCCTATTACCTTAAATTCTCCAGAATATTTTTTTTTCTCTATTAAATCTTGATAGATTGTCAATCTATTTAAAAATGCCCCAAGAATTCCTATACCGCCAAATACTAAAATTAACTTTCCAAAAATTCCATTATCATTAAATAAATACCAAAAAAGTATCAATATAACAGTCATAAAAAACAACAACAAATAGTCATTTTTCACCTGTTTTTTCAAATGAGTTATATCTTTGGAAGATAATTTAATAATCTTCATTGTTTTTTCTTGTTCTTAGTTACAAGCTGTTTATTTACCTGATGTCTCTTCGCAAATTGCATCACAAAAATGAATAAGACAGCTGAAATGATTCCTAAATATGGAGATAAATTGTTATTAAGCGACAAATCGTTATAGTTAATTTGTGTTACCCAAAAAATTAAGATTACTCCAAAAAGGATTGACATAGTGTCAAATATTTTTCCTACGTTTTTCATATTAATTTTCTTCTACTAAGTCTAACTCAACTTTTAGGTTGTTGATAATGAACTTTTGTCTGTCTGGAGTGTTTTTACCCATATAGAATTCTAACATCTGCTCTATCGACATTTCTTTATCTAACATTACTGGGTCTAAACGAATATCATCACCAATAAAATGAACAAATTCGTTAGGAGAAATCTCCCCTAATCCTTTAAATCGAGTTATTTCTGGTTTTCCTCTTAACTTATTAATCGCTGCTTGTTTTTCTTCTTCTGAATAACAATAAAATGTTTCCTTTTTATTTCGAACTCTAAAAAGAGGCGTTTCTAAAATATAGAGATGTCCTTCTTTGATAACTTCTGGGAAGAACTGTAAAAAGAAGGTTATTAATAACAAGCGAATGTGCATACCATCTACATCGGCATCGGTAGCAATTACAATGTTATTGTATCGTAAATCTTCTAGTCCGTCTTCAATATTTAAGGCTGCTTGTAATAGGTTAAACTCTTCATTTTCGTACACGATTTTTTTAGACAATCCGTACGAGTTTAAGGGTTTTCCTTTTAAACTGAATACTGCTTGCGTGTTTACATTTCGCGATTTGGTAATCGATCCACTTGCCGAATCTCCCTCGGTAATAAATAGGGTTGTATCTAAATATCCATCTTTTTTAGTATCTCCAAAATGAATACGACAATCACGTAGCTTTTTGTTGTGTAAACTTGCTTTTTTAGCACGTTCACGAGCTAATTTTCGAATTCCTGATAGCTCTTTACGCTCTTTTTCAGCTTGCAATATCTTTCTTTGAAGTTTATCAGCTATCTCGGTATTCTTATGTAAAAAGTTATCTAACTGGGTTTTTACAAAATCGTTTATATAGGTACGAACGGTTGGTAAATCACCTCCCATTTCAGTAGAACCTAATTTAGTTTTGGTCTGACTTTCAAAAACAGGCTCCATCACTTTAACAGAAATGGCTGCAATGATAGATTTACGAACATCAGATGCATCAAAATTCTTTCCGAAGAACTCACGTACTGTTTTTACTACTGCTTCTCTAAAAGCATTTAAGTGTGTACCACCTTGTGTGGTGTTTTGACCATTTACAAACGAGTGATACTCTTCTGAATATTGCGTTTTACTGTGTGTCATCGCAATTTCAATATCATCACCGCGTAAATGAATTATCGGATACAACATGTCATCTTGATTGTTGTTGTCTTCCAATAAATCTTTTAATCCGTTTTCTGAATAAAACTTTTCACCGTTAAAAACGATGGTTAGTCCTGGATTTAGATATACATAGTTTTTCAGTAATTTTATAATATACTCTGGACGATACTTGTAGTTCTTAAAAATGGTTTCGTCTGCAATAAAGGTTACTTTGGTACCTCTACGACGCGATGTTTCTTCAAGAAATTCTTCATTCGTTAAATTTCCTTTTTCAAACTCTGCTGCGGCTGATTTACCATCACGAGTAGACTCAACTCTGAAGTAAGTAGATAAGGCATTTACCGCTTTGGTACCTACTCCGTTTAATCCTACCGATTTTTTAAAGGCACGTGAATCGTACTTACCTCCAGTATTCATTTTCGATACTACATCGACAACTTTTCCTAACGGAATACCCCGACCGTAATCGCGCACGATTACTTTATCGCCTTGTACCGAAACTTCAATCGTTTTTCCTGTACCCATAACAAACTCATCAATAGAGTTATCGAGCACTTCTTTAACCAAAATATAAATACCATCGTCGGGTGAAGAACCGTCTCCTAATTTACCAATATACATCCCAGGACGCATACGGATATGTTCTTTCCAATCGAGCGAGCGAATATTATCTTCGGTATATTTTGTTTCTTGAGTCATAAAAATAAAGGAAATTGAAGTCTCTGCTAAAATAGTGTTTACAACGTAAAAACAAAAAACCAAAAAACTCTGTTAATTTAATTATTAACAGAGTTTGAGTTTTATTGCGATTATTTTGCCAGAATTATCTTCTACTGTAATTAGGTGCTTCTTTAGTAATTGCTACGTCGTGTGGGTGACTTTCGTTGATACCGCTTGCAGTAATACGAACAAATCTTCCTGTTTCTTTTAGCGTATTAATATCTTTTGCTCCACAGTATCCCATTCCTGCACGTAAACCTCCAACGAATTGATGAATACTTTCTTGTAATTCACCTTTGTAAGGTACTCGCCCTACAATTCCTTCTGGAACTAATTTTTTGATATCATCTTCTACATCTTGGAAATAACGGTCTTTTGAACCTTGCTTCATTGCTTCAACAGATCCCATTCCACGATATGATTTGAATTTTCTTCCGTCGTAAATAATAGTTTCTCCTGGAGATTCTTTAGTTCCTGCTAATAACGATCCTAACATTACACTATCCGCACCTGCTGCGATTGCTTTAGGGATATCACCTGTATAACGAATACCTCCATCTGCAATTACAGGAACTCCACTTCCTTTAATAGCTTCTGCAACTTCTAACACTGCTGAAAACTGAGGAAAACCAACACCTGCTACTACACGAGTAGTACAGATAGATCCTGGTCCGATTCCTACTTTTACTGCATCTGCTCCTGCTTCAACTAAATATTTAGCCGCTTCTGGTGTTGCAATGTTACCTACAACAACATCTAATGTTGGGAATTTAGCCTTTACTTCTTTTAATACAGAAACCACTCCTTTGGTATGTCCGTGAGCAGTATCAATAATTACAGCATCAACTCCTGCTTTTACCAATGCTTCTGCTCTATCAACAGCATCGTGTGTTACTCCTAATGCAGCAGCTACACGTAAACGTCCGTAAGAATCTTTATTAGCAATTGGTTTTTGTGTTAATTTGGTAATATCTCTAAAGGTAATTAACCCTACTAATTTATCATCATCATTAACAACAGGTAATTTTTCAATTTTATTTTCTTGTAAAATTACTTCTGCGTCTTTTAACGAAGTTCCTTCAGCAACAGTTACTAAATTTTCCGAAGTCATTACTTCTACGATAGGACGCTCGTTATTTTTTTCAAAACGTAAATCACGGTTAGTTACGATTCCTACTAACTTTCCTCCTTCATCAACAATAGGAATTCCTCCAATTTTATGCTCACGCATTGCTTGTTTTGCATCTAACACAATTGAAGTTAATGATAAGGTTATCGGATCGATAATCATACCACTTTCTGCACGTTTAACTTTGCGAACCTCAAGAGCTTGTTGCTCTATTGTCATGTTTTTATGCAACACGCCTATTCCTCCTTCTCTTGCAATAGCAATTGCCATAGCAGATTCGGTTACAGTATCCATTGCTGCAGACACTATAGGAACATTGATTGTTATGTTTCTTGTAAATTTTGTTTGGATTGAAACTTCTCTTGGAAGTACTTCTGAGTAGGCAGGAACTAATAAAACGTCGTCGTACGTTAATCCTTCACCTAATATTTTATTTTGATGAGCTTGCATATGCAATCAATTTAGTGTGTTGTTAATTAATTGCATGCAAATATACTACAAAATATATAATATCGGTTAATTTAACGTTAGTCTTTTTTTGGTACTAAAATCGACTTTACAATAAAGAATGAAGAGAGTATGTAAGTAGCTGTCATAAAAAAGCCAGAAACCATTACTATGTATTTCATCCACGTAATACCTGTCCACATTAAATAAATACCACCGAAAGTACAAACTACCGAAACGAAAGGCTCAATCATTAAAAATAACTTAAGCTTCATTCCAATACTTGTTGTAGATAAAATGATTGCCAATAAAAAGAAAATTACTGAAATTGATAATATATGGTTGTGCACCAATGTTTTTATTTCTCCTTCAGATTTTTTAAACATCATTTTGGTAGCTTCTTCATCGTCTTCGTTTCCTAAATAACGCTCTTGAATTCCTTTGGAACTCGCATTGGTGGTATCATTTACAAATGAAAGTCCACCAAAATAGCCTATACTTAACGTGGCTACAAAAACAATTATTAAAAATTTTATTTCTCTAGGAAACTGATGAATAACTCCGTGTACTTGCATTTATAATACCTTATTTTGATGAAGAACTGCTAAATTTTGAAGAAATGTATTTACCGCAATAGTCATTGAAGAAGCTGAAATTGTTGCTCCTGAAATTGCCATTATATCTTTTTCGTATTGTAAGACATCTGTAGAAGTTTTTCCGTTAAATTGTTTTAACCAACGCTTACTTCCTATTTCTCCGCCATAATCTTCGCGATAAATCAATATTTTAGTTTTTACTATGATTAAGTTTTTATCTAATAAAATTAAATAATCAAACTCATCTGTTTTACTCGGAGCTTTATCTACATAAGCATAACCTATTAGTTCGTTCTTTACATGAATTTTAAAAAGCTTATCCTCTTCAATTTTTCGAACTAATAAATCGTTTACATTTTTTGAAATCTTTATTTCCTCTAAATTGAATGTCTCTACCTCAAAGGTTTTAGTTATTTCTTTAGTTACTTTTTTTTGTACATTTTTAGGAATGACAAACGACAGCAAGCTAAAAGAAGCTACGAATAATACAAAAGGAAATAATAGTTGTTTTCTCATGTTACAAAAATATTAGAATTAGTCTAAATAAAAAACAAAAAACGAACCAAATTAACATAATTTGATTCGTTTTTTTATAGGATATGTTTCTGGTTATATTAGAACCAAACTCCGAAACCTAAGTTTAATTGCTTAATTGTTTGGCTACCTGCTACTGCATCATTTTTAAGCTGGTAATCTGCTTTAAATGCAGCTCCTGGTGCTACTTTATACGTTAAACCAAACGTCCACTCATCACGATCGTAAGCTAAGTTTTTAACAGTTCCTTCAGCTACAGAAGCGTGTGTGTTATAATCTTCGTAACGTGCAAAAGCATGTAATTGTTGCTTTTTATCTTGTGGTAATAAGTTATATGCTGCTTCTAAATACCAACCTTGTAATGCACTTCCTAAATCTGGACGAACAATTTCTCCATCTCCATTAGTGTACTCATAAAAGTCGTTGTACTCTTTAGCGTCTGATATACTTGCATGGATAAACTGACCACGTGCTGTAAAACGTTGGTACGCATAACGAGCATCTAAACCAACCATAGCAATTCCAACATCAGCTCCTTCTAAATCTTCTACATCGTTTTCAGATTGTGTTCTTCCAAAGTATCCTGATAAACCTAAACGTAAGCCTGGTAATCCGTAATAATCTACTTTACCAGAAACATTGATGTTGTTCATCATAGATTCTGCTCCTTTTTGACGTCCACTACGGAATCCGTCTTTTCCACCTAAAAACTTACCGTCATTTTCAGATTTGAATCCGTTAAACATATACGCTTGGTAACGTAAAGAAGCTGCATCCCACTTACCAGAAACCCCTAAACCTAATTCTCTCCATGTAGATGGAACGATAGATTTATCCATACTTGGTCTTTCTACTCCGTTAAAAGTAGTTGGTTCGTGATATTCGTTTACAATACCCATTGGTACTAACATTAAACCTGCGCGTAAGTTTACGTTATCAGCAATGGTATATTGTAAGAAAGCCTGCTCTACATATACTTCTTTTACGTGTTCAAATTCAATTTCTGTTACGAATTGAGTTCTTTCATTAAACTTGTATCCGAAAAGCATTACTAATCTATGAACATCAAGTTTAGCGTTTTCACCAGTTGCTCTGTTTAAATGTGCTTCTGCATACCCCCCAACCGTAAGTCCTTGTTGACTTAAGTTTGAAGATAAAAGACGTTGCGCTGCATTTTGCTGACTTTGTGGGTTAGTTGGAATACTATCTGTTGGAGCTGTTTGCGCTGAGGCAAATAATGAAACTCCTGCTAATAAACCGAAAAATACTTTTTTCATTTTATTTAGATTAATTTTAAACTAATTTTATTTTACGACCGCAAAATTAGTAGAGATAATCAATCTAACAAATTTTATTAAGATTTATTTTAAATAAAACTTAACAGTTTTTAGTATTCGCTTAACATACAATAAATTAAGCCTACTCTCCTTTAAAAAGATTAACAACAGCTTTACGTATGTCGTATGCTATTTCTTCTTTTTTAGGTGTATAAACACTTATAACACCTTCGCTTTTGTCTGAAAGTATAGGTATGTCAAGTCCTCTTAACAAATAGTCTGAAAAGGCAACTGTATAGACTTTATCTTCTTGAAGTTTACCATTTTTAAGTATCCATTCCTCATTTTCTTTCTTAGCATTGAATCGTTGTAAATAAGCTCCTGTTCCTGAAGCTGCTTCTCCAAAGTCTAATACTTCTTTCAATAAACTTCCTTTAATTTCTACTTTTAAAACCTCGCCTCCATAAGGCAAAACTCTAAAAATATCTACAGCATTGACCTCTCCTGCCAACACATCGTCTATTCTAACAGAACCTCCATTTACTAATGCACAATCAACTTCATTAGTGTAAGCTAAACTCATAGACTCTGCAATAATCTTCCCCATATTTGTTTGTACACTTCTAATAGTACTTTCTCTTGCATCAAGAGGTTCTTTAGTGGTATATAAAACTTCATAAGGATTAGAAACTACTTCTTGAATTTTATTTTGTAAAACAACCTGCCATTTATCAACTACAGCTTTTACTTTTTCATTTGAAGCTATCGAATCGTTAATCTCTTTTAACTCTGACTTAAATTGAGTTTTCTTAGTTGCTGGGTCATATTCAAACCTATGAATATAAGCCGTTTTAGCATTTGCATCTGCTTTCGCAATTACTACCTCTCCTACTTTATCGTAGCTGTTTGTGTGTTCATGTCCTCCCATTATTAAAGGTACATTAGGTAATAATCTTGCTATTTCTTTGTCTTGCGTTAACGAAGCATGAGTTAAACCGATAACTATATCTACATTGTCTTTAATTTCATTATATGCACGTTTTATTTCTTCGTACATATCGCCATAGTGTACATAACTCTTAGGGTTAGAAGGAATACAAACACTGATAAAACCTACTTTTAACTTTGTACCATCTGGATTTACAAATTCTTTTGTGTAAGAATCTTTTAAACTTTGCTTTTCTCCATCAATAGTTTTATGAAAATATGAGTGTTCACCATTTATATTATGTAAAACGTTTGCAGAAATCCACTCAAAATTACTTTCGTTCAATCTTGCTTGTAAATGAGTGTAACTTAAATCGAATTCATGATTACCAAAAGCAACCACATCAAAATTCATTGCATTCATCACTTCTACCATTTGCTTACCTCTAACACGTTCTCCATTATGACTCATGGTTCCTATTAAAGAAGGCGATAAAAAGTCTCCAGCCAACACTAGCATTGTTTGCTCGTTTTCTTTAAGTAAATCTTGATGTACAGTTTCTACCCTAGCCATTCCGCCATATTTACCTCCTTGTATTGGAGCTATTTCATATACATCGTTTAACTGAAGAATCGTAAAATACGTTTTATCAGCATCCTTTGTAAACTGATATTTGTTTGTAGAAGTGTTAGCTGTTTTTTTATTAATGTTACAACTAACTATAAATAAGGTTATAAAAAGTACTAAAAAAATTCTAATCTGTTTCATTTGATTTTACTTTAAAAAGAAACCAAATTTACAAATTCTAATGAAGATATTGACGCGTATTTTGTCGAATCATTCTTCTGTATTCTACCAGTTCTGGAAATTGGTAAAAGAAGTTGATTTTCTTATGTGCGATCGTTCTAGGCTTTTTAATCTTTGGTCTTAATACAAAAGCCGTCCAGCTTTCTACAATATCTTCTTCTGGACTTTCAGCTGCATAATCTGTTAAAAATTCTGTGCGATTGTTTAAATACAAGTCATATAATTTTTCAACACAGTTCGCTTCGGTATAACAATACTTACGCTGAATTACATCCCAACGATTTAACAATGCACCTTTCCAAAACAAATTAACAAACCTATTTATGTAACTATTTTTATACGCCTCTCCTTCTAGAGTTAAATACAACTCACCTTCGTCTTGTAGCTTTTTATCGGTAGGGCGTATTTGTGTTCTATTTAAGGTAAGTAAATGTCCGAATTCGTGTACTAAAGTGTAAACAGACTCGTGAAGTCTTTTTTTATCTTTAGAATAAAAATTTACATCATTGACATCTATTTCTAGTTGCCATTTGTCATTTTTTGAACTCAAAGCCACCAACGCTCCTGTCTTTTCATCAAGTCCATCCGTCATTAAAACAATTCGCTTGATGTATTTTTTGGTTAACTCTTGAGGAAAAATTCTATTAAATTCATTCCAATAATAAATTGCAAGTTGATCGTTTTTAGATCTATTTCGTATTATCTCTCCATTTTTCACACTCCATGTACCTATTCTTTCACTATCTGTAGCTTGAGAAAAGGCTGAAAAAAAGAAAAAAAGAAAAATAATATGTATTAATTTCATAATCTTTTAAAAAACTTCAAGTGCTTTATTGTAGGCACTTTCAAAACTCATTGGTTTTATATTGGTTTCAACTTTATTTGCGGTAAAATACGACAGTAATTTTTCTGTAGGCATATTACCTGTCAATTCATCTTTTGCCATTGGGCAACCTCCATAACCTTTTATAGCTCCATCAAAACGTCTACAACCTGCTTTAAAAGCACTATCTACTTTTTCGTGCCATTTTGTTGGAGTTGTATGAAGATGCGCTCCAAATTCTATTTGAGGATAACTAGGTATTAAGTTTGAAAATAAATAATCTATATCTTCAGGTGTTGAACTTCCAATGGTATCTGACAAAGATAATATCTTAACACCTAAGTTAGAAAGTTTCTCTGTCCACTCACCTACAATCTCCACGTTCCAAGGGTCACCATAAGGATTCCCAAACCCCATCGATAAATACGCTACTACTTCTTTATTTGTTCTATTAGCTATCGTTAAAACTTCTTTTAACGTATCAATAGATTGTTCTATTGTTTTATGTGTATTACGCATTTGAAAGTTTTCAGAAATTGAGAAAGGGTATCCTAAATAATCAATTTCTTCAAACTGTGATGCATCATTTGCACCACGTACGTTCGCTATAATAGCTAAAAGTTTACTTGTAGTAGATGATAAATCTAATTTTGACAAAACCTCTGTGGTATCTCTCATTTGAGGTATTGCTTTTGGTGACACAAAACTTCCAAAATCTATCGTATCAAAACCCACCTTTAACAGTGAGTTGATGTATTTTGCCTTGGCCTCTGTAGGAATAAAATGACTTTTAATTCCTTGCATTGCATCTCTTGGGCACTCAATAATTTTAACACTGTTAACCATTGTGTCAAATATACATAATTTTGGTTCATTTTCTCTAGTTAAGACTACTGCAAACCCACGCTAAAAAACTCACCTCACAAGCATTTAAATACCAGTAACTTACACATCACCTTTATAAAAAAACACCCTTTTTTATAAAAAAAGTTATTTTTATTGAAACAAACTGTCACAATTTAAAAGCTAAATTGTCTCTAGTATAGAATGATTTCATTGGAGTCGCAGAAAACACATATCAACCAACTAATCGAACGCTGTAAGAAAAACGATAGCACTGCACAAATGCAGGTGTATCAAAGCTATTATAAAGCTATGTATAACACATCGTATCGTATTTTAAAAGACGAATTCGAGGCTGAAGATTTAATTCAAGAAGCATTTTTAACTGCTTTTACAAAATTAAATTCTTTTAAGGGAGAAGTTACTTTTGGTGCTTGGTTAAAGCGAATCGTTATTAATAAAAGTTTAACCCAACTAAAAAAGGTAACGCGATATGATGAAGTTAAAATGGATGTGATTCCTAATTATGAAATCGAAGAAGTTGAAATAAATTATAGCTCACTTGAAGTACAAAGAGTATTAAGTTGCTTACAAAGTTTAAAAGATAATTACAGAATTGTATTGACTTTGAACTTAATTGAAGGCTATGATTATGAAGAAATAGCTCAAATATTGAATTATACTAATGAAAATGTGCGCACAACAATATCAAGAGCTAAAAAGAAATTAAAACAAGTATTGGTTAACGATACTAATAAAACACAAGGATATGGAGGATAAACTACATCAATTTTTTAAAGAAAATGATTTCGATGTTTTTGAACCTCATCAAGGACATTTAGAACGTTTTCAACGTAAACTAGAAAATCCGAAGAGAAATAAAAAACCTTCAATTTTCTGGATGAGTATAGCGGCATCAATTGTATTAATGCTAGGTTTTTATCTTGGTAATTACCAACAGCAAAAAACGTATACACTAGCCGATGTTTCACCCAAAATGGCTGAGGCTCAAAACTTTTTTGTTACAACTATAAATCAAGAGTTACGAGAAGTTGAACAATATAGAAATTTAGATACCGAAACAGTTATTGAAGACTCTTTAAATGAAATTGAAGAATTAGAAGACCAATACAACTCTCTTGAAAAGGAGCTTTCTAAAAAAGAAAACAAACGTCAAATCATCCGAGAAATGATACAAAATTATCAGCAACGATTAGATGTGTTAGAAAGGCTTCTTTTACAATTAGAACAATTACAAAACCCAGCAAAATTAGAATTATTAGACGATGAAATTATATAAACTACTTTTCTTTTTCTTACTTATTCCTACCGTTCTTATCGCTAACGATAGAAAACACGAAAAAAGTAAGAACATTAGCAAAACGTTTAACGTTAACAAAAACGCTACCCTATACATTAACAACAAATATGGAAATGTAAACGTAACTACATGGAATGAAAACCGTATTGAAATCAATGTTAAAATAACTGTAAAAGGTGATGATCTTTCAAGTGTTGAACGTAAACTAAAAGACATTGACATTCAGTTTGAAGCTACTTCCAATTTAGTAGAAGCTAGAACGATTATAGAAAAAAGTAAATCTTCTTGGTCTTGGTGGGGTAGCAATAACACCAATTATAAAATTAATTATTCGGTAAGAATGCCTATTACTAACAATGCTGACTTACACAATAAGTATGGAAACATTTATTTATTAGATGAACTTGAAGGAAAATCGAATATTAACTGTGATTATGGTAAAATTCAAATCGACCAATTATTAAACAGCAACAATAATATTAACTTAGATTATTGCGGTACTTCTGAAATCAACTACATCAAATCAGGAAACCTTAATGTTGATTATTCAAAATTAAACATTAGAAAATCTAACAACTTAAAAGTAAGTGCAGACTATTCAACCATAAAAATTGACCAAGCTACAGATGTTACATTTAATAGCGATTATGGAAGTATTTCTGTAGAAGAAATTTCTAACTTAACTGGAAATTCTGATTATGCTAGTGTTAAAGTAGGTACACTTAAAAAAAACTTGAAAATTAATAGCGATTATGGCGGAATTAGAGTTCAAAACATTGCTAAAGGATTTGATAACATTACTATTGACGGAAACTATGCTAGTATTAAATTAGGAACCAACAGCAATAATAACTTTAATTTCAACATCGACTTGTCGTATGCTAGTTTTGGCTATCCTGATAACAATGTAGAGCTATACAAAAGCATCAAAAAAACATCTAAAAAATACTATGAAGGTACTTTTGGAAAAGGAAATTCGAATTCAAAGATCACCATTAAATCTAACTATGGTGGTGTTTCTTTAAAACTAAATGATTAACCAACTTAAAATTATATCATTATGAAAAAATTAGCAATTATCTTACTTACCCTTACTTTCAGCTTACAATCTCAAGCACAAAGTTGGTGGAATACTAAAAAAGTAAGAGGAAACGGAAAAGTTACTACAGAAACACGAAATGTCGGTTCTTTTGACAAAGTAAGTCTAGGGGGTTCATTCGATGTTTATTTAGTTGATGGTGTTGAAGGTGAATTAACAATTGAAGGAGAAGAAAATGTTTTAAAACATGTTGAAACTGAAGTTAAAAATGGAAAACTTCACCTTGGTTTTAAAGACAACACCAATATTCGCATGACTAAGAAGTTAACAATTACAGTTCCTTTTGAAAACCTTGAGTCTGTTTCTTTGGGTGGTTCAGGAAATATAATTACCAAAAAGCGCATTAAAGCTGATGAAGTAGATTTCGTCCTTGGAGGTTCTGGAAATATTGTAGCCAATGTAGATGCCAACACTGTTAAGACGTCAATTGGAGGCTCTGGAAATATTAAATTAAAAGGAAAAACTGACTATTTAAAATGTTCTATTGGAGGTTCAGGAGATGTGAAAGCGTACGAATTAGACACTAATTCTTTAAAAGCAAGTATTGCAGGATCAGGTGATGTGCAAGTTTCAGTTAAAAATAAAATTAAAGCAACTGTCGTTGGATCTGGAAATATTTACTACAAAGGAAATCCAACCCAAATAGATAGTAACTCTTTAGGTTCTGGAGACGTGGTTGATAAAAACTAAACTCAGTATAAACTAACTACAATAAAAAATCCGCTGTTTACAAACAGCGGATTTTTTTATTATTCTAAATTGTTAATCTATTGTAACGAAGCTAAACTCGCTTTAATCGTTTCAATTTTAGCTAAGGTATCCGATTCTTTTTTACGTTCTAACGTAATTACCTGCTCAGGTGCATTACTTACAAAGCGTTCGTTAGATAATTTCTTTTGAATTCCTGTTAAGAAACCTTCTGCACGTTTTAATTCTGCATTTAGTTTTTCAATTTCAGCTTCTACATCAATTGTATCTAATGAAATTGGAACAAAATATTCATTTGACTTCACACGGAATGAAGCAGCTCCTTCTACTTTTTCTGATACATAAGTAATTTGAGAAGCATTGGTTAACTTTTGAATTACCGCATCAAAATCTTTAGTATAGCTTTCGTTATTTACAACAGCTAATTCAATAGCGTCTTTAAACGAAATATTTTTATCCTTTCTAATCGTTCTAATTCCTGAAACCACATCGGTCATAAATTCAAAATTGGTAATCAATTCATCATTCACTTCTCCAACTACAGGGTATTTAGCTATAATTAACGCATCTTCTGGAGTTCTTTCTGTGATGTGTTGCCAAATTTCTTCTGTTAAGAAAGGCATAAAAGGGTGTAATACTTTTAAGTTGTTTTCTAACACCTCTATTACAGCTTTGTATGTTTTAGCATCTATCGGTTGTTGGTACCCTGGTTTTACAATTTCTAATAACCAAGACGAAAAATCATCAGTAATTAATTTGTAAATAGCCATCAACGCGTCTGATAAACGATACTTACTAAAGTGATCTTCAATTTCTAATACTACTTTATTGAATTTAGCTTCATACCAAGCTAATCCTATTTTAGCTGTTTCTGGTTGAGCTAAGTTTTCATCAATTTCCCACCCTTTGATTAAGCGGAAGGTGTTCCATATTTTATTTGCAAACCCTTTACCTTGTTGACATAAATCTTCGTCAAATAATAAATCGTTTCCTGCTGCAGCACTTAGTAACAATCCGACACGTACCCCATCAGCTCCAAAATCTTCAATTAACTTTAAAGCATCAGGTGAGTTCCCTAAGGATTTACTCATTTTTCTACGTTGCTTATCACGAACTAATCCTGTTAAGTAAACATTTTCAAACGGACGTGCATCTTTATACTCATATCCAGCAATAATCATACGAGCTACCCAGAAGAATAAAATATCTGGACCCGTTACTAAATCATTAGTTGGGTAGTAATACTTGATTTCTTCGTTCTCAGGATTACGTATTCCATCGAAAACTGACATTGGCCATAACCAAGAAGAAAACCACGTGTCTAACGCATCTGGATCTTGTTTTAAGTCAGAAGCAGTTAATGATGTATTTCCTGTTCTTTCTTGTGCTAGTTTTACTGCATCTTCAATATTTTCGGCTACTACAAAGTCTTCTTTTCCATCTCCAAAATAGAAAGCAGGAATTTGTTGTCCCCACCATAACTGACGAGAAATATTCCAATCACGAATGTTTTCCATCCAGTGACGGTATGTGTTTTCAAATTTTCTTGGAAACAGCTTCACCTCTCTATCTTCACCTAAAACAGCTTCGATAGCTGGCTTTACCAACTCTTCCATTTTTAAGAACCATTGATCTGATAATCTTGGTTCTATTACAGCTTTAGTTCTTTCTGAAGTTCCTACTTTATTTATATGAACTTCTGTTTTAACTAAGTAACCCTTCTCTTCTAGTTCTTTTGTAATTTCTTTTCGAACTACAAAACGATCTTTTCCTTCGTAGTGTAATCCAAAAGAATTTAAGCTAGCATCTTCGTTAAAAATATCAATTACTTCTAAATTGTGCTTATCTCCTAAAACCTTATCGTTTTCATCATGAGCAGGCGTTACCTTTAAACAACCTGTACCAAATTCAACATCTACATATTCATCTTCAATAATTGGTATTTCACGATTACACAAAGGTACAATTGCTTTCTTTCCTTTTAAATGTGTGAAACGCTCATCATTCGGATTGATACAAATAGCTGTATCTCCTAAAATAGTTTCAGGACGTGTAGTTGCAATGGTTACTTTTTCATCAGAACCTACAATATCATACTGTAAATAGTATAAATTTCCTTGACGCTCTTCGTAAATTACTTCTTCATCAGAAAGTGTAGTTTTGGCTTCTGGATCCCAATTTACCATACGGAATCCGCGGTAAATTAATCCTTTGTTATATAAATCTACAAATACTTTAATTACTGATTCTGACAATGCAGGATCCATCGTAAATGCAGTACGTTCCCAATCACAAGAAGCTCCTAACTTTTTTAATTGATCAAGGATAATTCCTCCATACTCATGTTTCCATTCCCAAGCATGCTCTAGGAACTCTTCACGAGTTAAATCGTTTTTATCTATTCCTTGCTCTTTTAACTTCGCTACTACTTTAGCCTCAGTCGCAATCGAAGCATGATCAGTACCTGGAACCCAACATGCATTTTTTCCTTGTAAACGAGCTCTACGAATTAATACATCTTGAATGGTATTATTTAACATATGTCCCATGTGCAACACTCCTGTGACGTTTGGTGGAGGTATTACTATTGTGTATGGTTCTCTTTCATCTACTTCAGAATGAAAATAATTGTGTTTCATCCAGTAATCGTACCACTTACCTTCTACTTCTTTAGAATTGTATTTTGATGGAATATTCATATGTATTAAAATATCTTGTTTTGCTTATTTGCTAATAAAATTAGCTTTTGGCATTGTTTTTGAAAATTGATAAGCAAAAATACAACTATCTATGAGGTACAGAAAATTAGAAGTTGTTTTTTTAAGAACTTAAATAAATAATACTAAATTTGTACTGGTTTACACCTTAAAATTAATTTTTAACATTATGAAAACAATTTTATCATTTGTCGCTGTTTTCTTTATTACGTTAACAGTAAGCGCTCAAGAATTTAAATTTGAAACTGAAACAATCGACTACGGTAAAGTAGCTCTTGGATCTGAAGGAAAACGTGTATTTGAGTTCACTAACGTAGGAGATGCCCCTTTAATTATAAAAGATATTATTTCTACTTGTGGATGTACAGTACCATCTAAGCCTGAAAAACCAATCATGCCAGGAGAAAAAGGAGAAATTGAAGTTTCTTACGATACTAAAAAACCAGGAGGTTTTTCTAAAGCCATTACCATTATTTCTAACGCTAAGAAAAGTAGAAAATTAGTAAAAATTAAAGGATTTATCTCAAAAGATGCAACACCAGCGAAAGAAAAAAGCACTGTAAGTGATAGCTAAAAACTACACTTTATAAAATATGGAAAAGCTCAACTTTAACAAGTTGAGTTTTTTTATATACGCTGTTCTAATTTAAATTCAAACTTTAGCTTTATTCCTGCCCTTTCAACTTCTATTATTATTTTTCTGCCAGGTTTGGTATGAAACATTTCAATGATCCCATTCAGTTGATATTCGTGTG
Source organism: Tenacibaculum sp. L6 (assembly GCF_028823685.1). GTDB lineage: Bacteria > Bacteroidota > Bacteroidia > Flavobacteriales > Flavobacteriaceae > Polaribacter. The sequence continues at coordinate 35,495 of NZ_JAPEHZ010000016.1, forward strand.
CTGCTTTACCGTTAATCTTTTTTATAACATCATCTACTTTAAGTCCTGCTTTATCTGCAGGAGAATTTTCTACAATCTTATCTATTTTATACTTTGGCTTAAACTGATAAAAATAGCTACTAACAAACGATATTACATTGTTTTTCGGAGTTTGATTGGTTGGATTATAACTATCAGTGAATTTAATAGGTTTTTGTTCTTTTATTAATTCTTGTCCGTCATAAGCAATATGCAAACCACTCATATTATAGTAAAAACCTGCTTTTAAAGAACCATTCTTTTTTAGTACAATCCTTTTGTTAGGATAATCAATCCAAACTTTAAATCGTTTTAAAATAGCACCTCCAATACTTCCGTTTCGTTCTTTAAATTGCCGAGCGTTAAATGTTGAAGAGGAATCTAAAAAAGACGCTGTGGGTTCTTCAATTTCAAATTTCCCTATTTTTATTTTTTGTATTCTACTTCTATTTCCATAAATCGTTCCGCTAAAACCTTCACCTATAATATCTTTAAAAAACTTTTCAGGAGTTTGTAACTCTTCTTTCGTTCCTTCAAACAACCAAATTGCATCGCTTCCACCTGTATCAATCAACAACTTCACAGGTGTCATCGTTCTTGAATGAGAATTTAACTGCACATAGGTATCTATATAAGGTTTGTTTCGGTAAAATTGTAAAGGGAAACTTTCACAAGTCCTACAAATTGACTTTTTATAAGTTTTGGGATTGTAAAATTCAATTCTTTTATTGTTATAATTTATTTTTACAACAACATCTTTCAATAAATCATAACCTATTATACCATGAATTGTAGTTCCCATTTTGGCAGAAATATCAAAAGCATCTTTTAAAATAACGTATAATTCTTCATTTGAACTTTTAATATTTTTAATTCTGAACGTATTATTTTTAGACCTTAAAGCTTCTACAGGTTCACCAACACCTAAACCACGAATAAATACTCTTTCTATTTCATTTAACCCAACACTGTCTTTTGACGTGAGATTGAATAAAATTGTTTTACTCACCCCTGTGTCTAAAATAAACGACAATTGATGTCCGTTAATTTCTAAGGGAATAACAATAAGGTTGTTTATTAATTGAAAATTAACCGATTGTTTATCTGTATTACTTCCAAAAAAATTAAAATTTTGCTGTGCAAAAATAGACACACTAAAAAATAGTGCTAACGTATGTAGTAGTAGTTTAGTCAAGAGAACTTGTTTTAGGGTTCTGTACTTAAAGATACAATCTTCTACTCATTTTTTTTGGTTTTTATGATTTTTTTAACCCACTTTTTCCTTAAGAACACTCTTATTTTATCAAATATATTTCGCAAATTTGCCACTCAAACGACTAATTTAATTAAAAATGCCATCAATTTCTAGTAAAGGAAATGCAATGCCTCAATCACCAATACGTAAATTGGTTCCTTTTGCAGAGGCTGCTAAAAAGAACGGAACAAAAGTTTATCACTTAAACATTGGGCAACCAGACATCAAAACTCCACAAGTTGCTTTAGATGCGGTAAAAAACAATACGATTGAAGTATTATCGTACGCTAGATCTGAAGGTTCAGAAGAATACAGAACAAAATTAGCTAATTACTATGCTAAAAATGATATTCATGTAGCAGCTAATAATATTATTGCGACTACAGGTGGTTCAGAAGCTTTATTATTTACCATTGGTAGTATTACAGATCCAGGAGATGAAATCATTATTCCTGAGCCTTTTTATGCTAATTACAACGGATTCTCTACTGCTTCAGGTGTAAAAGTTGTTCCTGTAATTTCTAAAATTGAAGATAACTTTGCGTTACCTGCAATTGAAGATTTTGAGAAATTAATTACTCCTAAAACCAAAGCAATCTTAATCTGTAACCCAGGTAATCCTACAGGTTATTTATACAGTAAAGAAGAAATTGAAAAATTAAAACAAATTGTATTAAAACACGATTTATTTTTAATTGCTGATGAAGTGTACCGTGAGTTTACTTATGACGGAGAAAAACACAATTCGGTAATGTCTTTAGAAGGATTAGAGCAAAATGCTATTATGATCGATTCTGTTTCGAAGCGTTATAGTATGTGTGGTGCAAGAATTGGTTGTATCGTTTCTAAAAACGAAGAATTTATTAATACTGCTCTTAAATTTGCGCAAGCACGTTTAAGTCCACCAACTTACGCTTTAATTGCTAGTGAAGCTGCTTTAGAAACTCCTCAAAGTTATTTTGATGAAGTAATTGAAGAATACGAAGATCGTAGAAATACCTTAATTACAGAATTACAAAAAATTGAAGGTGTAAAAGTTGCGAATCCTAAAGGAGCATTTTACTGTGTTGCTGAATTACCAGTAAAAGATAGCGACGATTTTGCTCAGTGGATTTTAGAAAGCTTCAACGATAACAACGAAACGGTAATGGTTGCTCCTGCAAGTGGATTCTATTCTACCGAAGGTGAAGGAAAAAACCAAGTTCGTATCGCGTACGTTTTAAATAAAACAGACTTAAAACGCTCGGTTGAAATATTAAAAATTGCTTTAGAAAAATACAATAGCTAATTGAATATTCAAGAAAACATATCTTTAAAAGAGTACAACACGTTTGGTATTAATGTTAATGCCAAACGTTTTGTTTCTATCACCTCTGTATACGAATTACAACAGCTTTTAAAAGAAGAAAAAGACATCTTTTTAATTTCTGGAGGAAGTAATATGCTACTCACCAAAGACATTGACACCTTGGTTGTACATATTGATATTAAAGGAATTTCTATTGATAGAGAAAACCCTAACAATATTCACCTAACAGTAAATGCTGGCGAAAACTGGCATGAGTTTGTCTTATGGTGTGTTTCCCAAGGTTATGGTGGATTAGAAAACTTATCATTAATTCCGGGTAATGTAGGTACCTGTCCTATCCAAAATATTGGAGCTTACGGTGTTGAAGTGAAAGATACCATATCAAAAGTTGAAGCTATTGAAATTGAAACAGGAAAACTAGTTTCTTTTTCTGCGGAAGAATGCCAGTTCGGGTATCGTAATTCTATCTTTAAAAACGAAGCGAAAGGAAAGTATGTATTGACTTCTGTTAGTTTTCAACTGACAAAAAACAACCACAAACTCAATACTTCTTACGGAGCAATCGAAGCTGAATTAGCTTCAAAAGATATTACAAATCCAACTATTAAAGATATTTCTGATGCTGTTATAGCTATTCGTCAATCAAAATTACCAGATCCGAAGGAAATTGGTAATAGCGGAAGTTTCTTTAAAAATCCTGTGATTTCAAAAGAACATTTTGAAAAACTTCAAACAGCATTTCCAAATATTCCAAGTTACGTAGTTTCTGATACTGAAATTAAGGTTCCTGCGGGTTGGCTAATTGAACAAAGCGGATTTAAAGGAAAACGATTTGGCGACTACGGAGTTCACGAAAAACAAGCTTTAGTATTGGTTAATTACGGTGGAGCAACAGGAAAAGAGATTTACGAGTTAGCACAAAACATTCAAAATACCATTAAAGACAAATTTGATATTGATCTTGAAATAGAAGTTAATATTATTCAATAAGCATATAATAGAAATACTCCTCCTCTGTTTTAATTTCACTTGTATAAATCTCTTTTAAATTCATACAGGAGAAACATGAAGTTCGTATCTTTGCAAAACAATACATCATGAAACCTATAGGTTTAAAATAAGTATTTTAAACATTTAAGGTTACATCTGACCATTGAGAAATAATTAAAAACGAACAGATGAAATTAATTTTTGTTACCATAGGATTATTAGCGTTAGCATTTGCTGGAATTGCCATTAAAATTTGGGCAAAAAAAGACGGAGAGTTTGCTGGTACTTGTGCTAGTCAAAATCCAATGTTAAACGAAAGTGGTGAAGCTTGCGGATTTTGTGGTAAAACCCCAGACCAGTTCGATACTTGTAGCGAGCCTCAACACAACTAACAGTCTTACTCAACTAACCTTTTTATTTTTATGGTATTTACTATACTGTTCTACACTTTTGTGGTAGCTACGGCTATACAAGTAGTGTATTATTTGTTCTTCTGTTCTTTTGCTTTTGAGAAAAGTGAAGAAAAAAACAAAGACGTAAATACCCCTATTTCAGTAATTGTATACATAAAAAACAATGCTGATATTTTAACTGAATACATTCAACATTTGGTTAAACAGAAATACCACAATTTTGAAATTGTTCTTGTTAACAACGCTTCTACAGATAACACTTTAGATACCTTAGAAGAACTACAAAAAAAACACGTTAACTTAAAAATTGTAGACGTAAAAAATACGGAGGCTTTTTGGGGAAACAAAAAGTATGCACTTACTCTTGGTGTGAAAGCTGCTACACATGAACACCTATTGTTTACCGAAATAAGTAGTAAAATTTTATCTGAAGACTGGATTAGTGAAATGTCGAGTAATTTTTCGCAAGAAAAATCAATAGTTATTGGGTATCGAAAGTTAAAACGTAAAAAGAATTCGTTCAGTAATCTATTTATACGATTTCATCATTTATTAAACAGCATTCAAGCTTTTACTTTTACCAAATTTGGAAATCCGTACAAAGCTACAAACCATAATCTAGCTTACACAAAAAGTGAGTTTTTTAGAGTTAACGGATACATCAATCACGTAAATCTTTTTATTGGTGAAGCCGATTTATTCATAAAAGATGCTGCTACCAAAACCAATACAACCTACACTACTAATGTCAACAGTTTTGTTAGCGCTAGAAAAAAAATCACTTTTAAAGAATGGATTTCTCTTCAGAAAAAAGAAACCATCCTAAATTCATTATACAAAACCAAACATCAATTTTTACTCCGTTTATTCAAAATTTCTAAAGTAGTATTCTACATTTTAGCTATTTACATCGCGGTAATTAATTGGGTAATTGCCTTGCCAATTGTAATAGGATATTTCATTTTACAATATGTAGCTTTAGGAAAAGCGGCTTCAAAACTTCAAGAAAAAAACGTAATTCTATTACTACCTTTCTTAGATATTTGTTTCGTATTAGTACAAATTAGTATATTTATATCAAACCAAATTTCGAAACCAAAACATTGGAAATAAATCAAGAAAAAGTACTTCACAATATTCAGCAAGCAAAAAAAGGAAATCAAATAGCTTTTAATTATTTGTTAGACACTTTTTGGGGAAGCGTATACGCTTTTCAATTAAAACAAACTCAGAATGATAATGATGCTGAAGATATTACTATTCAGACTTTTTCTAAGGCCTTTGATAGAATTGAAACTTTTGATGAAAACTATCAATTCAAAACTTGGTTAATTACAATTTCTAAAAACGTATATATCGATTTTCTTCGTAAGAAAAAATCTTCTATTTATACTCAAACTACTGAAGAACAAGAAAAAGAGGTGTATGCTGTTGTTGATGATGCACCCTCACCAGAAGATAAAATTATTACGGAACAAAACTTGGCTAAGCTTCTAAAAGATATCAAAAAACTAAAACCAAAATATCAAGAAGTTATCAATCTTCGTTATTTTCAGGAATTGAGTTATAAAGAAATTTCTGAGCAAATTAACGAACCTATTAACAATGTTAAAGTTAAATTATTGCGTGCAAAAAAATTATTAGCTGAAATAATAAAGAAATCATAAATTGCAAGAACATTAAAATCAAAAACTTATGATTTTACAGTTTCATGCAAATGCAAAAAACGTATACAAAAAAGAATTATATAAAGAGCTTCGATTAAAAAGAGAAAGAAAAGAGCATGTAAGCGCTATTTTAAAAAAGCTAAGAAATAGTGATTACCTAAACTTTTAAACCTTCTCTTTTCTTATGAAAAAATCCCTCTTAAGTTTATTAGGCCCTGGATTATTATTTGCTGGAGCAGCTATTGGTGTTTCGCACTTAGTACAATCTACCAGAGCTGGTGCCGATTTTGGCTTTGGTTTACTTTGGGCGCTTCTCCTAGTTCATATTTTTAAATATCCATTCTTTCAATTCGGACCACGCTATGCGGCTGCAACAGGAGAAACGCTGTTAGATGGTTACAAAAAACTAGGCAAAGGCGTTTTAATAAGTTACTATATTTTAAATTTTGCTACCATGTTTACCATTCAAGCTGCTGTAACGATTGTTACCGCTAGTTTGGCAGCTAATCTCTTTGGTTTTTCACACGATTTGGTTGCATGGTCATTAGCAATTATGCTAGTTAGTATTCTTTTTTTAGGAGTTGGTAAGTATACTTTTTTAGACAATTTAATGAAGTATATTATAGCCATTTTAACTGTAAGCACTATTGTTGCTGTGGCTATCGCTTTATTTAAAACTGAAAAAGGATTCAGCTTTCAACAAATTATTCCTAGTGGAACAGCACAAGTAACTTTTTTAATTGCCTTTTTAGGATGGATGCCTGCTCCGTTAGATATTTCAATTTGGCATTCATTATGGTCGGTTGAAAAAGATAAAATCACTTTTGAAAAGATTAAACCTAAACAAGCTATTTTTGATTTTAATATAGGATATATAGGAGCCTTATTTTTAGGAGTTTGCTTTGTGATGTTAGGAGCTTTAGTAATGTATCAATCAGGAGAGTCTTTTTCTAGTAAAGGAGCTACTTTTGCCTCGCAACTTATTAATTTATACACTGAAAACCTTGGTGAGTTCTCAGGAATATTTATAGCTGCTGCTGCATTTACAACTATGTTTAGCACCACTATTACTACCTTGGATGCTTCACCAAGAGCGATGGAAAAATCTTCTTCATTACTTTTTTCCAAAAAGATAAAATTAAACTACTGGTTTTGGATCATACTTTTAACAATTGGTACCTATATAATCCTTCGTTATTTTTTAAGTGATATGGTTTTTCTTGTAAGAATCGCTACTGTTTTATCGTTTTTAACAGCACCTTTTTACGCAATTTTAAACTACATTTTAATAACAGGAAAACATACACCTGAAAAGCACAGACCACAAATAGGCTTGCGTATTTTAAGCTTAGTTGGCATTGCTTTTCTTATTGGGTTTAGTATTTGGTTTTTGCTTAGTTTATAAATCTTTTCTTTGTAAATTTGCAGTTCAATTTTTTATGGAATGGCAAACGAATCTATAGTAGCACCAGAAAGAACAAAAAAACCAAAATGGTTACGTGTAAAATTACCTGTTGGTAAAAAATATACCGAACTAAGAGGTTTAGTTGATAAATATAAACTGAATACAATTTGTACTAGCGGAAGCTGCCCTAACATGGGTGAATGCTGGGGAGAAGGTACTGCTACCTTTATGATTTTAGGAAATACTTGTACACGTTCTTGCGGATTTTGTGGTGTAAAAACAGGAAGACCAGATACTGTTGAATGGGATGAACCAGAAAAAGTTGCGCGCTCTATCAAGTTAATGGATATTAAGCATGCTGTAATTACTTCGGTTGATCGTGATGATTTAAAAGATGGAGGCTCTATTATTTGGGCTGAAACTGTACAAGCTATCCGTAGAGCAAATCCAAATACTACTTTAGAAACTTTGATTCCTGACTTTCAAGGAAATGAAAAATTAATAGATCGTATTATTGAAGTAGCTCCTGAAGTAGTTTCTCATAATATGGAAACGGTACGTCGTTTAACTCGTGAAGTTCGTATTCAAGCAAAATACGACCGTAGTTTAGGTGTTTTAAAATACTTAAAAGATAATGGTATGCGTACTAAATCTGGAATTATGCTTGGTTTAGGCGAAACGGAAGAAGAAGTAATTCAAACTATGAAAGATTTACGTGGGGTTGGGTTAGATGTTATTACTATCGGTCAATATTTACAACCTAGTAAAAAACACCTACCTGTTAAGGAATTCATAACACCAGAACAATTTAAGAAATACGAAACTTTAGGGTTAGAAATGGGCTTTATGTACGTAGAAAGCGGGGCTTTAGTACGTTCTTCATACAAAGCACACAAGCACGCAAGCTAATTTTTACTTTAAATAATCCTTAACTTTTTAACGTTTCAACGTTAAAAAAATGTCAAATATTTAAAAAACGCACTAACGTGCGTTTTTTCTTTTTAATTTTGGCACAGATATTGGAAACAATATTTATGTAAACAAGTAACATTGTTTTCATTGTGTAAATTATTTGAATTAGTTGATTAACAAAAAAGC
>NZ_JAPEHZ010000170.1 GCF_028823685.1 Tenacibaculum sp. L6
CTGCTAAAACTAAACTTAATTGCTTTCTACGTAAAGCAGCTTCATATCGTTTTTTCTCTAACTCTGTTTCTGGTTCAATTTGTGGAATTGGTACAGGCTTACCTGTTTCATCAACTGCTACAAACGTGTAAATTCCTTCGTTTACTTTTGTTTTCTCACCAGATTGACGGTCTTCAATCCAAACATCAACATAAATCTCCATTGAAGATTTAAACGCACGAGAAACTTTTGCTTCTAAGGTAACTACACTTCCTACAGGAACTGATTTTGAAAAAGCTACGTGATTTACAGAGGCTGTTACTACAATTCTTCTCGAATGACGGCGTGCAGCAATACTACAAGCTCTATCCATACGAGCTAATAACTCTCCTCCAAAAAGGTTATCTAAATAATTTGTTTCTCCTGGTAAAACTAAATCGGTAAGTACAGTTAACGATTCTCTTGGTGATTTTGCTCTCATCAATTAAATTTTGATGCAAAGATACAGCAACAAAAAAATCTATACTAGTTCTTGATTTGAAATTACGCTAAAATAAAAAGCAGAAGTTTTTTGTTTAGATAAAAAAGAAAATCAAAGCATAGCCACAGACTACGTTTTTATTTTATTTCGAAATATAAACGGAAAAGAACAACTTTTATAGTGTATTTTTAATGGAGAAATGGTATTAACTATAATAAGTTGGGTTTATTTAGCCAACAACCAAGCGTCTTCGC
>NZ_JAPEHZ010000171.1 GCF_028823685.1 Tenacibaculum sp. L6
TTTTGCATCAATGCTATTCATTCTATTTTTTTGATGTAAAAAAAGATACTAGTAAAACGACTATACCTAAACCAAGTGTTATATAAGCATCTTTGTTGTTTTGTTCTGTAAATTCTGCGATTCCTATATCAACAGATGTCTCTGGAGATACAATTTTAAATACTCCATATAGTGTTAATACTACACCTATTACTATTAGAATTAATTTTATAGTCTTGTTCATTTTTTTGGTTTTACCAATTAAATCTTCCGTCTAATTTATTCACCCATTGGTATAAACCAACTAATTTAAATGCATCTACATTGTTTGAGTTTCTAAATCCTAAATCAAATTCTAATCGATTATTTTCTTTTAAATAATGTTGATATGAGATTTCACCTCCAAATCCGTCATTATCACCTAATCTAACACCTAACGCATTTTTAGATATCTGTTGAGCTGATGCTCCAATTGTAAAGAATAATAATGCTCCAGCTATTGCTGTCTTTAATAATTTCATTTTTTGGGTTTTAATATTATACCACAAAATTATATGAAGATAAGAGTTTGCATTTGCTCATATCTTTTTAATCTTTGCTCATTTACAATA
>NZ_JAPEHZ010000172.1 GCF_028823685.1 Tenacibaculum sp. L6
ACAATTCTATTGAAGTTTTAGCAAAAAAAGCTCCTGTAGTTTATTCTTATAAACTTCTTAACACCTATACGCATGACAAAGAAGCTTATACTCAAGGATTAGAGTATAAAGACGGATATTTATATGAAAGTACAGGACGTAGAGGTCAATCTACTTTACGTAAAGTGGAGATCAAAACTGGAAAGGTTTTACAAAAAATCGATTTAGATGCTAAATACTTTGGAGAAGGAATGACCATTTTCAATAATAAAATCTATTGGTTAACATGGCAATCTCGAAAAGGTTTCATCTACGATTTAGAAACTTTTAAACAACTTGGTTCTTTTGATTATAACAATAGTAATGAAGGTTGGGGATTAACACACAACGATTCTGAATTAATAAAAACTGACGGAACTAATAAAATTTGGTTTTTAAACCCTGAAAACCTTCAAGAAGAAAGAAGTATTCAGGTATATACTCACGATAGAGCATTAGACAAACTGAATGAAATAGAGTATATAGATGGTAAAATCTTTTCTAATTACTGGAAAACCGACGGAAAAGGTAAAGCTACCATTGCCATCATAGATCCTAACAGCGGAGCAGTTGACGGATTAATTGGTTTGGATGAATTACGTGACATTGTTTTAAAAGAACAAACTTTAGAGCAAGACGATGTTTTAAACGGAATTGCTTATGATGCTGAAAATAATCGT
>NZ_JAPEHZ010000173.1 GCF_028823685.1 Tenacibaculum sp. L6
GCTTCTGGTTTTGGTACGGGTCAGTTACCTGACAAAGAAGGACAAATGTATCACGTAACAGGTGATAATTTGTACTTAATCCCTACAGCTGAAGTTCCAGTAACCAATATGTTTAGAGATGAAATCGTACAAGAAAGTGATTTACCAATTACTGTAACTGGTTACACTCCTTGTTTTCGTCGTGAAGCTGGTAGTTACGGAGCACATGTTCGTGGTTTAAATCGTTTACACCAATTTGATAAGGTTGAGATTGTTCGTGTTGAGCATCCTGATAATTCATATAATGCCTTAAACGAAATGGTAGAACATATCAAGGAAATTTTACGTGAATTAAAATTACCATACCGTATTTTACGCTTATGTGGTGGTGATACAGGATTTACTTCTGCCTTAACTTTTGATTTTGAATTATATTCAACTGCTCAAGAACGTTGGTTAGAAATTAGTTCTGCTTCAAATTTTGAAACTTTTCAAGCTAACCGTTTAAAATTACGTTTTAAAAATAAAGAAGGAAAAAGTCAGTTAGCACACACTTTAAATGGAAGTTCTTTAGCCTTACCTCGTGTGTTGGCTGGTATTTTAGAGAATTACCAAACTGAAAACGGAATTAAAATTCCTGAAGTATTAGTTCCTTATTGTGGTTTTGATATGATTGATTAATCAATTTTCACTATAAAAATGAAAAAATC
>NZ_JAPEHZ010000174.1 GCF_028823685.1 Tenacibaculum sp. L6
AGAGCACTTGGTTTACACCCAAGGGGTCAGGGGTTCGAATCCCTTCGCGCCCACAGATAAAACCTCTACATTTTGTAGAGGTTTTTTTATTTTACAGCTATGAATTACTTCGTTTATATTTTGTATTCAAAAACTTTAGATAAATATTATATCGGTTCTACGAATGATGTGGAAAACCGATTAAGAAAACATTTGTCAAATCATAAAGGATATACATCAAAAGCAAAAGACTGGATTGTGGTGTATCAAGAAGTGTGTGGTTCTAAAGAGTTAGCGATTAAAAGAGAATTTACGATTAAAAAATGGAAGAGTAGAAAGATGATAGAGGTTTTAATTGAGAAGAATAGGTAGAGGGTCAGTGTTTATCCCGATGCTAATCGGGAGGTTCGAATCCCTTTCCCGAAATGAATTCGGGACAAGCAGCGCCCACAGATAAAACCTCTACATTTTGTAGAGGTTTTTTACTTTATAGCTATGAGTTACTTTGTTTATATTTTGTATTCAAAAAGGTTGACATTCCAAAGTGTTTCCGACCTACCGAAGATTTATCGTAAAATTTGAAGTGAAGTTCTTGTAAAATTTTAGGCTGTTTGAGCCTAAACGAAATATTATTCAAAGTACTATTTTTTAAAGGCGAGTTCCTAAAATTTAGAGAACGAGCAAAAAATTTAGATAAAGG
>NZ_JAPEHZ010000175.1 GCF_028823685.1 Tenacibaculum sp. L6
TTTGCAACCTTCTTCTTTGTTTTTCACAAGTCATTACCAAATTTATACATGGATTTAAGCGATGCTGAAAACTATGTAGATAATATGGAGGTGATGAGTATTGCAGCTAATTTATTAATTGCAGCAGCTATTTTTCAAATTAGTGATAGTATACAAGTAATGGTGTTAGGAGCTTTACGTGGTTTACAAGACGTTAAAATGCCGACATTAATTACATTTATATCGTATTGGGTAGTTGGTTTTCCAATCAGCTTTTATTTTGGTTCAAAAGAAATGTATGGTAGTTTCGGAATATGGCTTGGACTATTGGCAGGATTAACAACTGCTTCAATTTTACTTTTTATACGATTTAATAAATTAACTTTACAATTGATTAAAACCAAACATAATGAACTTACCTAAATTTTTATTAGCAGATAATAGCAATCATCCAGAAGATATTTTTGTGTTACATACTGAGTATCCACGTTTTTTAATCAATTTAAAAGATGATGAAATAGAGTGGTTTGAAGACTTGTCTGATGAAAACGAACAAGATTTAGCCAATGAACTTGAAGGACTTATTGAAGCAGCAGGTTTATTTTATGATGCAGAAATGGAAGGATTAGAATAAACTTTATTAAGAATAATAGAAAACGCCATAGTGATTAAACAAACACTATGGCGT
>NZ_JAPEHZ010000176.1 GCF_028823685.1 Tenacibaculum sp. L6
TTTTTTCTTCAGCAGTTCTCGCTCGACTCTGAGTTCTTCTCGTTCTTTTGCTGTCTCCAACTTAATAGTAAGTGAGCTATTGGTTTCTTCTAATACTCGGTTGCGAGAACGCAGGTCTTTGACGGTTTCTTTTAGCTCTTGTACTTGTTCTTTATAGTCTGCCGAACGTTCTGCTTGTACCATCTTTGCCATCAGCTCTGGCGCTCCTAAAAAGGCAGTGGTAGGGTCGGTAGCATTCATATCTTGGGTTAATTTTTCTGTGAGTGTTTGTAGCGTGTGATAGGTGGTCTTCCCATCCTTGGTATAGGTTTTTTGTAGGGTAAAGACCACCGCTCCGCTAAATCCTTTTTCGGGTAAGGCTTGTAAAAATTGGGCTATCGAACCGTATTTGCTTTCTATGTCCTCTAAGGTAAAGGCGTACTTCTGTGCCGAAGCTGACTTGACAAGTTTTACGCCGTTACTCGATACCTTGATGACATGATTGCTTCCTCCTTTTAGGTGGCTTTCTACGATGTTCGATAATTGATTATTCACAATATAAATACCTTACTATGGCTTTTTTAAAGGGTGTTGTTTGTACGGCTTCTAGTGCTGGATATTCTGAAAATTCAAAGCGTATCAAGCCGTCTACAATTGGATGATTGGTGTCTATGATAAA
>NZ_JAPEHZ010000177.1 GCF_028823685.1 Tenacibaculum sp. L6
AAAAAATTTAGATAAAGGTTCGTAAGTCTAGATTTTTTTGGTTCGTTTTTTCATCAATGGAAAAAATGAACAGCATAAAAGAAAACCACGTCATTGCGATTCAGATACTTCAGTTGCATCCTCCTTTGTAATGATAAAAAAATAGGATACGTCATTTCGACTGTAAGGAGAAACCTTTAGGTTCAGCGTAGCTAAATCTTTAGGTTCAACGGAATTAAATCTCAACCCGACCTATTTTCATTTTAGTAGAATTCAAGGTTATGGAGTATAAGAGAATCCAAAGAGTTTACGATCTGGATTCGAATACGGAATATAACGTAGAATTAAAAAAAAGGAAACTAAGTCTAGATTTTTTTGGTTCTTTTTTTCATCGATGGAAAAAATGAACAGCATAAAAGATTGTCACATCGAGTGATTTCCCGGACTGAAGGGAAGGGAAATAATATTGAGATGTCTTCATTATTTGAATCATTGTGCGATGCTGAAATCTCCCGAAATTTCGGAATAGCATGACGCATCAATTTAGACATTAAGAACAAAAACTTGTCTTTTTCAAAGAATAGGACGCAAAAGCTTCGAGATTTAAAGAACCACCCGACCTACCGAAGATTTATCGTAAAATTTGAAGTGAAGTTCCCGTAAAATTT
>NZ_JAPEHZ010000178.1 GCF_028823685.1 Tenacibaculum sp. L6
AAGCCTCTGTAAAAGAGACTTTTTGTTATTTATTTTTTTCTAGTATTCATCTTCGTTCCAAAGATAATCTTCTTCTGTAGGGTAATCTGGCCAGATTTCAACAATAGAATCGTACGCATCACCTTCATCTTCGATATCTTGTAAGTTTTCAACCACTTCTAGAGGTGCTCCAGTACGAATTGCGTAATCGATTAATTCGTCTTTAGTTGCAGGCCAAGGTGCATCTGCTAAATAAGATGCTAATTCAAGTGTCCAATACATTTCTTTATCGGTTTAATAAGATTTTCCGCAAAAATAATTTTTTTTTGTAAAAAGTCAAGTTTTTTTTAAAAAATGTGAATCAATAAAAAAAGAACTTCGTTAAAGCTTTTCAGGAATCCATTTAATTTCCTCAGCTTGTAAGTCTTGGGTCAACTTTCGTGCCAACACAAAAAGGTAGTCAGAAAGTCGGTTTAAATACTTCAAAACGGTGTCGCCAATCGTTTCTTCTTCGTTTAAAGCAACAGTTAATCGTTCCGAACGACGGCATACACAGCGGGCTATGTGACAAAATGACACGGTTTGATGTCCGCCTGGTAAAATAAAATGCGTCATTTGCGGTAAGTCGTTATTCATCAAATCAATTTCATCTTCTAAAAATTGAATA
>NZ_JAPEHZ010000179.1 GCF_028823685.1 Tenacibaculum sp. L6
TCATTCAAATTTGAATGAGCTTTTTAATTATATGATAAAAAAAGGATTATTTACCTTCTTTTGTTTTGATATCACTTACAAATTTTTGTAAACGTTTTCCATATTCAGAACTTTTAACTCTATCAGTTAAACTATTGTTGATAGTGTCTAAAAGTTGAATATTAGCATCGTATAATTCAGATAAAGCAATGTAAGGAGCGGCTTCGCTATCTGCATTAGCAATGGCAAAGTTTGTAGAGAATAAGAAACGACGACGTATCATTTTTTTGTAATCGTCTTCTACTTGTTGTATTTGAGTTTCATCTTGAGATTGACGAGCTTCTACTTCTTTTTTTACAAAATCTAAACGTTGCTCTAAAAACTTCTGATTTATCTTACGATATTCCTCCATCACTTCTTGGTTTTTAGAACCTTTAATTTCAGGTTTAAAACCAAACTCTTCAATATTATCATTTATGGTAATTTCACCTTCTTCACCAAAGAACATAATGTGTTTGTCGGTTGTGTTTCCATCAAAAGTAAGGTAGTACATCACAGGAGACTCTACATTATCGGTTAAGATAAATTTGTCATCACCTAATAAAGCTAAAGAATCAACAGATACTAATAAGGTATCGTTCATTTTTTGAAGATATAAAGTACC
>NZ_JAPEHZ010000017.1 GCF_028823685.1 Tenacibaculum sp. L6
TCGCCCAGTTCTTTTTTTATTTCTTCTAAATCGTTGTCTAAAATAGCATCTGCTAATTCGTAAGTTTCTTCAATAGTTAAATGACGTAGACTTTGTAAGGTTTGTTTTTTATCCCACGGACATTGCTCACGAAGATCATCCATGATGTCTAACAAACGATTAAAGGCGGCTAACTGTTGCTTACGAGTATTCACGATTTAAGCTTCTTCTGTAGTTGTTTCTTCAGCTTCAACTAAGGTACTAAAATCAAAATTAGCTTGTGCTAAGGTGTTGTACCACTGAATTACTTTTTTAATGTTTGAAGCATATACACGCTCTTGATCAAAATCAGGTAAAACTTCACTGAAGTACTCAGTTAATTTAGCAGCACTTTCTTTGTGAGAAATCGCTTCTTTACCTTCTGCTTTTTCAGCAATATTCTTAAATACACGTGCTAAAGGCACTTCTTCTTCGTATGTGTAAATAGCGATGTTTTCTAATAAACTTACATTGTGAGTCGCTGTAATAGGAAAACGTTTACCATCTACGATTGATTTTACGATAACACCAGTTTTGGTTTGTGATAAAATTTCATATAAACCTGGCTTACCAGTAACAGCTATAATTTTGTTAAATTCCATGTCTTAATTTTTTAGTGTATTACTACTTATTATTTCTTAGCATTTGGAAAACGCATGCGATACCCTGCATTTACTTTTCCTTTCGAAATATTCTCTAATTTCTTTTTAATTAATCGTTTCTTTAAAGAAGAAAGTTTGTCGGTAAACAAAACTCCTTCAATATGATCGTATTCATGTTGAAAAACACGTGCAGGTAATCCGCTTAACGTTTCCGTGTGTTTTTCAAAGTTTTCATCTTGGTATTCAATAGTAATGGTTTCTTGACGGAAAACATCTTCGTTTATTGAAGGAATACTTAAACATCCTTCACTAAAAGCCCATTCATCACCTTCTTCTTTAACAATTTTAGCATTGATAAAAACGCGTTTAAAACCTTCTAAAACCGTACGTTCTTCTTCGCTTAATTCTTCATCTTCAGCAAAAGGAGAAGCATCGATGATAAACAAACGGATGTCTTTTCCTATTTGAGGAGCCGCTAAACCAACACCATTGGCGTTGTACATAGTTTCTTCCATATCGGCAATTAGTTTTTCTAACTGCGGATACTCTTTATCGATTTCTTTTCCTACTTTACGTAATACGGGGTCTCCGTAGGCAACAATGGGTAAAATCATCTACTTTTTAATTTTTAAGGAATGCAAAAATACAAAGAAAGCGCTGTGTTAGAAAATTTATTTGTTGTACAAATACGATTGTAAGATAATTGTAGCACTAATTTCGTCTACTAAGGCCTTATTTTGACGTTGTTTTTTCTTTAAACCGCTATCAATCATTGTTTGAAAAGCCATTTTTGAAGTAAAACGCTCATCTACACGTTTGATAGGAATAGAAGGGATTGCTTTTTCAAGTTTTTCTAGAAATGGAAGAATAAGAACTTCACTTTCACTATCAGAATTGTCCATTTGTTTAGGTTTACCTACCAAAAAGAGTTCTACATTTTCTTTTTGAGTATAGTTTTTTAAAAATGTTAGCAACTCAGAAGTGTCAACTGTTGTTAATCCCGAAGCTATAATTTGAAGCTCGTCAGTTACAGCAATTCCCGTTCTTTTTTTTCCAAAATCTATGGCTAGTATTCTGCCCATTAAAAAAGTTTTTTGCAAATGTAGCTAAATTAAACAAGGAAGGAATATCTGTTTAAAAAATGTATCTTCGCGGCATATTCTTGAAAGCAATTTTATTTTTGCTGAAAAATATTTTAAAAATGACAGAATTACAATCAATTATAGAAAAAGCGTGGGATAACCGCGATTTATTGAAAGAAGAAACTACAATTAACGCAATTAGAAAAGTAGTAGATTTATTAGATACTGGAGATTTACGTGTTGCTGAGCCAACTGAAAATGGATGGCAGGTTAACGAATGGGTAAAGAAAGCAGTGGTATTATATTTCCCAATTCAAAAAATGGAAACCTTAGAGGCAGGTATTTTTGAATACCACGATAAAATTCCATTAAAGAGAGGTTATGAAGCGAAAGGAATTCGTGTGGTGCCTAATGCAGTAGCACGTCACGGTGCTTATATTTCAGCAGGAACTATTTTAATGCCTAGTTATGTAAATATTGGAGCATATGTTGATGAAGGAACGATGGTTGATACATGGGCAACAGTAGGTTCTTGTGCACAAATTGGTAAAAACGTACACTTATCAGGTGGAGTAGGAATCGGTGGAGTATTAGAACCTTTACAAGCAGCACCTGTAATTATTGAAGACGGAGCTTTTATTGGTTCTCGTTGTATTGTTGTTGAAGGAGTTAGAGTAGAGAAGGAAGCGGTTTTAGGAGCGAATGTAGTATTAACAATGAGTACTAAAATTATTGATGTAACTGGAGATGAGCCAGTAGAAATGAAAGGAGTAGTTCCTGCACGTTCGGTGGTAATTCCTGGGAGTTATACAAAAAAGTTTGCTGCAGGAGAGTATCAAGTCCCTTGTGCTTTAATTATTGGTAAACGTAAAGAGAGTACGAATAAGAAAACATCATTAAACGATGCTCTTAGAGAGTATGATGTAGCGGTTTAAAAAATATTTTATGCAAATAGATGCAGTAATTACTTGGGTAGATAGTTCTGATGAAGAATGGAGAAGCAAGATTAATCAATATTTAGATAAGAAAATTAATTGGGAAGATAAAGTTGATTCTACAAGGTACAATTCAATTAATGAAATAGAAATATCAATAACATCAATACTTAAATTCGCTACATTTATAAAAAATATCTATGTAGTAACAGATAACCAGATACCAAAGAACTTTTTGAAGTTGAAAGATAAAGCTTCAGATATAGGGGTAAATTTAGAACTAATAGACCATAAAATATTGTTTAAAGGGTATGAAGAATACCTACCTGTATTTAATTCTCAGACAATAGAGACAATGCTTTATAGAATCCCTAATTTGTCAGAGCATTTTGTATATTTTAATGATGACTTCTTTTTAATTAATAAAACAAATTCTAGTGATTTCTTTAAAGAGTCATATCCATTTTTAAGAGGGAATTGGAAGGAGTATGACGAAAATATTTGGTACAAAAGAATAGTAAATTCAAGGAAAAAGAAAAGAATATTCAATCATAGATATGTGAAAGAAGATACGGCTAAATTACTAGGTTATGAAAAGTACTATAATATTCACCATACTCCTTATCCTCTTAGAAAATCTACTATTCAAGCTTTTTTTGAAGAAAATCCTAGTTTATTAAAAAGAAATCTAAAATATAGGTTTAGACATAAAAATCAATTTTTATTACAAGTATTAGCTAATCATATAGAAATAAAGAATGGAACATGCACTTTAACTGAAGATTTAGCTTTATTTTATACTCATAAATATAGTTGGTTTAAAATTTTAGAGAAAATATATAAAACAAATTTAAGAGGAGATAAAGTATTATTTTGTTGTTTACAAAGTTTGGAAACTATTAGTAAAAGTAAATTAAAGTTTTTATTAAAATGGGTAGATAAAAAACTTGATTCAAATTTCGCAAATGAACTATAAAAAAATTATAGAATTCATAAAAAAAGAAAAAACCATTCTTTATCCAACTGATACAGTTTGGGGATTAGGTTGTGATGCAACTAATCAAGAAGCTGTTAAGAAAATCTATCAATTAAAAAATAGAGAAGAATCCAAAAGCTTAATTATTTTGGTAGATTCTGTTAAAATGTTGCAAAAGCATGTAGGGAATATTCCTGAAAAAGCTTTAGAAATTCTAAAAATATCCGAAAAACCAACTACCATTATTTATAACAATCCGAAAGGATTAGCACCCAATACCATTGCATCAGACAATACAATTGCTATTCGAATTCCTCAGGATGAGTTTTGTATTCAGCTAATTAAAGAGTTTGGAAAGCCTATTGTGTCTACTTCAGCTAACGTTAGTGGAGAACCTACACCTAAGTCTTTTTCAGAAATAAGCGAAGCAATTTTAAAGAATGTAGATTATGTGGTAAATTTGCATCAAGAGAAAGTAGCAGAGAAGTCTTCAACTATTTTAAAAATTGAAGGTGACGATGTTATTGTGATTAGAGAATAATTGTATGCAAAAACAATATTTTAAGGAAGCAATTTCCGCAGAAATATTTCAATATATATCCCAAGCAGCTAAAGAATTACAACTAGAAAGCTATGTAATTGGTGGTTTCGTACGTGATTTTATTTTACAACGAGGCACAGCCAAAGATGTAGATGTGGTTGCTGTTGGAAGTGGGATAGAGCTAGCCCAAAAAGTTGCCGAATTACTTCCAAACAAACCAAAAGTTCAAGTGTTTAAAACTTACGGAACAGCAATGTTGCGTTTTCAAGATATTGAAGTGGAGTTTGTAGGCGCTCGTAAAGAATCATATTCAGAAGAGAGTAGAAACCCAGAAGTTTCTGAGGGAACTTTACAAGACGATCAAAACAGACGAGATTTTACGATTAATGCCTTAGCATTGAGTTTGAATGAAGAAGATTTCGGATTGTTGTTGGATCCTTTTGGAGGAATAGCAGATTTAGAAGCTAAAATTATCAGAACACCGTTAGATCCTGATATTACGTATTCTGATGATCCGTTACGTATGATGCGTGCCATCAGGTTTGCTAGCCAGTTGAATTTCGAAATAGAAGAGAACTCTTTAAATGCAATTACAAAAAATGCTTCGAGAATTGATATTATTACTCGTGAGCGTATTGTGGTTGAGTTGAATAAAATTATAGAATCTCCAGTGCCGTCTATCGGGTTTTTACTGTTAGAAAAAACGGGATTGTTAGAGAGAATTTTACCAGAACTAATTGCTTTAAAAGGAGTAGAAGAGGTAGAAGGACAAAAGCATAAAGATAATTTTTATCATACCTTAGAAGTAGTTGATAATATTTCTGAAAACACGAATGATGTATGGCTTCGTTGGTCAGCCTTGTTGCACGACATAGGTAAGGCACCCACAAAACGTTATCACAAAAAAATAGGTTGGACGTTCCATTCTCATGAATTTGTGGGGTCGAAGATGGTGTATAAGTTATTTAAACGTTTAAAAATGCCATTGAACAATAAGATGAAATTTGTTCAAAAAATGGTGATGTTAAGCTCTCGTCCAATTGTTTTAGCAAGTGAAGT
The DNA here is from genome assembly GCF_028823685.1 of Tenacibaculum sp. L6. GTDB lineage: Bacteria > Bacteroidota > Bacteroidia > Flavobacteriales > Flavobacteriaceae > Polaribacter. The sequence continues at coordinate 5,214 of NZ_JAPEHZ010000017.1, forward strand.
GACAGATTCTGCTGTACGTCGTTTAATTTTTGATGCAGGAGATGATGTAGAATCTTTAATGACACTGTGTGAAGCAGATATTACGACTAAAAATCCGAAGAAATTTAAACGTTATCATAAAAATTTCGAGCTTGTTCGTCAAAAAATAAAAGAGGTAGAAGAACGTGATCGAGTTCGTAATTTTCAACCTCCGATTACTGGTGAAGAGATTATGGAAGCTTTTAATTTGAAACCTTGTAGAGAAATTGGTCAGATAAAAGAAGCGATAAAAGAAGCTATTTTAGATGGTAAAATTCCGAATGAACACGATGCTTCTTATCAATTTATGATTGAAAAAGGAGAGCAGTTAGGATTAAAAATAAATCAAGAATAAGGATAAAAAAAAAAGAGAAGCATTTGCTTCTCTTTTTTTATCCTATCGACTGCATGTCAACAAGTTTCTTATAAATTCCACTTTTAGAAATCAATTCTTCGTGTGTTCCTCGTTCTACAATTTTTCCTTTTTGCATAACTACAATCAAATCTGCTTTTTGAATGGTAGACAAACGGTGCGCAATGACCACAGATGTTCTGTTTTGCATCATTTTTTCTAATGCATCTTGTACCAATTTTTCTGATTCAGTATCTAAAGCTGAAGTAGCTTCATCTAAAATCATAATTGGCGGATTTTTAAGAACCGCACGAGCAATGCTTAAACGCTGTTTTTGTCCGCCTGAAAGTTTATTTCCGCTATCACCAATATTAGTATCATAACCATTCGGTAAGTCTTTAATGAACTCATGAGCATTGGCAATTTTTGCTGCTTCGATAATTTCTTCGTCGCTTTTACCTTCAATACCTAAAGTAATATTGTTTTTTATGGTATCGTTAAATAAAATAGAGTCTTGAGTAACCAGACCTTCTAATTGACGTAGTGAATGTTTTTTGATGTTTTTGATATCTGTTCCATCAATTAGGATTGCTCCTTCATTTACATCATAAAAACGAGTTAATAGGTTTGCTATGGTTGATTTTCCACTTCCTGATTGTCCAACTAAAGCTACCATTTTTCCTTTAGGAATGGATAAAGAAAAATCTTTTAAAACGTAATTGTCTTCATATTTAAAAGAAATATTGTTAATAGTAATTTCAGCATCAAATGTTTTCTTATCAACTGCATTTTCAACATCTTCAAGAGGGTTTTTAGTTTCTAAAATTTCTAAAATACGTTCTGCTGCTGCATTTCCTCTTTTTACATTGTAACTTGCTTTAGATATAGCTTTAGCAGGAGTTAAAATATTATAGGCTAATCCCATATAAGCAATAAAATCTTCACCATCTAAAGAACCATCTGTAATAACTAGCTGACCACCATACCAAAGTAACACAGCAATAACTCCAATTCCTAAAAATTCACTTGCAGGACTTGCTAAGTTCGTTCTGTTTAATAGTGTGTTAGAGTAGTGATAGAATCGATTGGTTGAGTCTTCAAACTTTTGCTGAAATTCTTTTTCAGCAGTAAACCCTTTAATAACTTTCAGTCCGCCTAAAGTTTCTTCTAACAGTGATAAAAAATACCCTTGCTCTTTTTGTACATTATCTGATTTTCGCTTTAAACTTTTACCTATTAAAGAGATGATATACCCAGAAAGAGGGATGAAAATAAAAACAAAAAGCGTTAGTTTAAAGCTAATAGCAACCATAGCTACAATGGTAAAAACGATGGTTAATGGTTCTCGCACTAACATTTCTAAAATAGATAAAAAAGAATGTTGTATTTCTAATACATCTGTACCAATTCTTGCCATAGTATCGCCTTTTCTTTTTTCTGAAAAGTAAGCAAGAGGTAGCTCAATTGTTTTTTTATACAGTTCGTTTCTAATGTCTTTTAAAACTCCATTTCTTAAAAATGTAATAAAATACATAGCTAAGTAATTAAAGATATTTTTAAAAAAGAAAGTAATAATAACTAAACCAACAACAAGCATTAATGCCTTAGCTTTATCATCACCAGCAACTTGGTATATATAAAAAGATATAGTTTCTTTAAAATACTCGATTATTTTTGAAACACCTTCAAAAACTGGTTTTACAGTAACTTTAGGAGAATCGGGTTTAAAAATAACATCTAGCATTGGTATTAATGCTAAAAAAGAAAGAGTAGAAAAAAAAGCATACAAGATATTAAATAGTACATTTAATAAACCATACTTTTTGTAGGGAATGGCATATTTAATAATCTTTTTAAAGTAATTCATTATAAATTTAATTCTTTAATAATACGTTGAATTTTAGCGTCTAAATCATTTTCTACTTCAGCAATTTCATTAATAGTATTTAATTTAGTTTTTACACTAAAATAGAATTTGATTTTTGGCTCGGTACCACTTGGGCGAGCTGCAATTTTAGTTCCGTCTTCTGTGTGATAAATTAATACATTCGATTTAGGAATATCGATTGTTATTTCTTCACCAGTGATTAAATTTTTTCTTGTTGAAGATTGATAATCATATAAGAATTCAACTTTAGAACCGTCGATTTCAGTAAAAGGATTGTTACGTAAATCAACCATCATTTGTTTGATTTGTTGCGCTCCATCCATTCCTTTTTTTACTAAAGAAATTAAATGTTCTTTATATAAATGATGACGTGTATATAAGTTTAATAATTCTTTATAGAAAGAACTGTTATTAGCTTTTGCATCAGCAGCGATTTCACAAGCTAGTAGGGCAGAGGTAACCGCATCTTTATCGCGCACAAAATCGCCTACCATATAACCGAAACTTTCTTCACCACCACCAATAAAATCAAGTTCAGGGTGGTCTTTAATCATTTTAGCAATCCATTTAAAACCAGTTAAACCAACTTTGGTTTCAACCCCGTATGAATCTGCTATTTCATTCACTAAATTGGTAGAGACAATTGTAGAGCCTACAAATTGCTTTCCGTTTAGTTTTCCTTGTTTTTTCCAATCATTGATTAAGAAATCGGTCATCATACTCATGGTTTGATTTCCGTTTAACAAGGTCATGTTCCCTTCTATATCTCTAACAGCAATTCCAATTCTGTCTGAATCAGGATCGGTTCCTAATACGATATCAGCGTCAATTTTATTAGCTAAATCTACTGCCATTTTAAGAGCAGCTGGTTCTTCAGGATTTGGAGATTCTACCGTAGAGAAATCACCATCAGGAATAGCTTGTTCTTCAACAATATGAACTTGAGTATAACCTGCACGTTTTAAAACTTCAGGAATTAACTTGATAGAGGTTCCGTGTAACGAAGTAAAAACAATTTTTAAGTCTTCACGACCTTTGATATCAAAAGTACCATTGGCTAAAGAAGCTTTCCAAAAGGCTTCATCAATTTCGCTTCCGATAGAAGTTATCAATTCTTCTTTTGCATTGAAATTAATTTCAGAAAAGTCTAAAGAGTTTACTTCGTCGATAATTTCAGTATCTTGTGGAGGCACAATTTGCCCACCATCATTCCAATATACTTTATATCCGTTATATTCAGGTGGATTGTGTGAAGCGGTTAAAACAATTCCTGCATCACATCCTAAGTAATTTACTGCAAAAGATAACTCTGGAGTAGGGCGCATATCTTCAAACAAAAACACGTGAATGTTGTTTGCTGATAAAACATTCGCAACCACTTTAGCCAACCACTCACTGTCGTGACGACAATCGTAACCGATAGCTACTTTTAATGCTTTATTAGGGTAAGTTTTGTGTAAGTAATTACTTAGTCCTTGAGTTGCTTTACCTAAGGTATATTTGTTAATTCGGTTGGTACCTGCGCCTACAATTCCGCGCATTCCACCTGTTCCGAATTCTAAATTTTTATAAAAACGATCAGCTAAATCCTCAGCATTAGCGTCAATTAATTGCTGAATTTCTTGTTGTGTTTCCGAATCGAAAGCGTCAGAAAGCCACTGTTTAGCGTTGTTTAAAATCTCTTTCATGTGTCAAATTAAAAAACGTACAAAGGTACGAGTTTAAAAATTCAGTTGGTCTTTAATTTTGTAATGTTTTTGTTGTGGATTGCTCTTAATTATTAGCTCACCTAAGAAGCCTGCTAAAAACATAAGAGTTCCTAAAATCATAGAAGTTAAGGCTATGTAAAACCAAGGGTTATTTGTAACTAGTATTGCTTTTACTCCCACAGTAAGGTTGTATATTTTCATCACTCCAATAAAAAAAGCAGACAAGAATCCGAAAATAAACATTAAGGTTCCCCATAAACCAAAAAAGTGCATAGGACGTTTTCCGAACTTAGATAAAAAAGAAATAGTAATTAAGTCTAGAAAACCGTTTACAAAACGATCCATACCAAACTTGGTAACTCCGTATTTACGAGCTTGGTGTTGTACTACTTTTTCATCAATACGATTAAAACCTTCATTTTTAGCTAAAACAGGAATGTAACGATGCATTTCACCGCTCACTTTTACTGCTTTTACCACTTCATTTTTATAAGCTTTTAAACCACAGTTAAAATCGTGTAATTTTAATCCTGATGTTTTTCGAGCCGCCCAATTAAATAATTTAGAAGGAATATTTTTCGTTACAACATTGTCGTAGCGCCCTCTTCTTCCAACCAGAAACTAAATCGAAGTTGTCTTCTGTAATGAGTTTATATAATTCAGGAATTTCATCTGGACTGTCTTGTAAGTCAGCATCCATGGTAATAACCACTTGCCCTTGTGCTATACCAAAACCAGCATCTAACGCTTGAGATTTTCCGTAATTTTTTTGAAAACGAATTCCTTTAACTGATTTGTTTTTAGCCGATAACTCTTTAATAACACTCCAAGAAGTATCTGTGCTACCATCATCTATAAAAATGAGTTCGTATAAAAACTGATTGGATTGCATGACATTTGCAATCCAATCGTGTAATTCGTGTAAAGACTCTTCTTCATTAAGAAGAGGTATTACTACCGATATATCCATATAATTAGTTCAAAATTTATCAGGTAAAGTTACGAAGTATTACTTTTATGTAAAACTTTAACCTGTTTAAACTATGTTTTAATATTGTTCTTCTTCTGTTTTTTTCATGATAGCGCCTCCAATTGCAGAAATGATAAATCCGAAGAAAGCTGAAACAACTAAAGACACCGGAATAGTTATTACAGGGCTACTAAATTTTTCAGCCATAGCTTCTGAAGCTTCAATTTGTTCATCGTTCATACCTGCATCTAACCATGCTTGCTTTTGTACTTCCATCATTTGAGCTTGAAAATCTGGCTCAATAACATTTGTAAATAATAATGTGTAAACGGTAGTAATTACAGCGCTAATAACAGCAATACCAACTCCTACTTTTAAAGCTTGCCCAAAGGTTAAAAATCCGCCATTATCGGTTTTAAACTTTTTGATTCCTAGAATGATAATAGCAACCATTGCTACAAAGCTAATGATTCCATTTAACCATCCAAATTTAATTAAGGTACCTGTTGCATAAAATGCTAAATGAATAAAAACTCCAATAATACCTAGATATAATCCGTAGTTTAAAATTGTGCTTTTGCTGTTTGCTTGATTTTCCATTGTGTAATTTTTGTTAGTGATACAAATATATTCTTTTTTAATGTTACGTTTATTTAATACTGCTAAAAGCAAAAAATAAAAGCAACAACCTATTAGTATTCAAAAACTTAGAAATGTTACAGATTTTTTATGCAAATTTTGTTGTTTTTTACGGAAAAATCGTTGTAAATTTGCACAGGCAAGTCCTACACAACCAGCTCCCTTTGAATCCCCCAGGGCGGGAACGCAGCAAGGGTATTAGGTCGTAGCGGTGTGATGTAGGTAGCTTGCCTTTTTTTGTACCCGAAAGTTTCGTTTATTTTTCCTCTTCATTTAAATTAAAACCACTTCTAGGGTGATGTAATTCAACCACTTCTTTAAGATAGCTATTGTCTAAATGGACATAAATTTCGGTTGTCGTAATACTTTCGTGACCTAATAATTGTTGAATAACACGTAAATCTGCTCCGTTTTTTAGTAAATAAGTAGCAAAAGAGTGTCGTAATGTGTGTGGACCAATACTTTTTTTAAGATTAATTTTTTGAGCTAATTCTTTTAAAATAATAAAAATCATTTGACGGGTTAGCTTATTACCTCTTCTATTTAGAAAAACAGTATCTTCATCTTCCTTTTTAGGAGTTATTTGAGATCTGATTTCATTAATATAGAAGTTCAATCGATGAATAGTGGTAATATGAATAGGTACAAAACGGTATTTGTTTCCTTTTCCAAGAACTTGAATATAGCCCTCATCAAAAAATAAATCAGAGAGTTGTAAATTGATTAATTCGCTTACACGGAGTCCGCAACTGTAAATAGTTTCTATAATGGTTTTATTACGCTCTCCTTGAGGGTGACTTAAATCGATAGCAGCAATTAACTCATCTATATCTTCTTTTTCTAAAGTATCAGGAAGTTTTCTCGTAATGTTCGGGCTTTCAATTAAATCGGTTGGATTGTCTTTTCGATAATCTTCAAAAACCAAATAATCAAAAAAACTACGAAGTCCAGAAATTAACCGAGCTTGACTACGAGCATTGATACTTTTACTAGTTTCATAAATAAATTGTTGAATAGTTTCTGTAGTTATAAAAATTGGTGAAGGAGTGTTTTTTGGATTTTCTACAAATAAAAAAAGTTTATTTATATCCCTTGTATAGCTATCTATCGAGTTTTTTGAAAGTCCTCTTTCAATTTTTAAATAATTAGCATAGTCGTAAATAGTTTGATTCCAGTTCATTATTAAAAAGAGAAATGTTTTTAAAAAAAATATGATAAAAAATAAAAATACAGTTATTTTTGCTGCTCAAACTTAAAATTATAAATTTAAAAATTATGAAAAAATTATTATTAGTAATTGCTATGGTTGCTGCAGGTTTTACGGCTAATGCACAAGAAGGAAGTAAAGGTGGTTTTGAAAAACAAGATTGGTATGTAACAGGTACTGCTGGTTATAGCGATTCATCAGAAGGAGATAGTGATGCTAGTGTATTTACTTTTTCACCATCTGTAGGTTACTTTGTCTCAGAAAACATAGCTTTAGAGGCTGGTCTTATTATTGGAAGTGGTTCGCAAACATCTGTAGGAAATGAAGTAGATTACAATTCATTTGGTGTAAATTTAGGTGGTAATTACTTTTTTACTCCAAAAAATGATTTCTCATTTATCGTTGGGGCTGGATTATCATATGTTTCTTCAGGACGTGAAGTTAATGGAGTAGACCAACCTGATTCAGATACTTTTGCGATTGTTGTAGCACCAGGAGTAAACTATTTCATTTCTGAAAATTTTGCATTAAGAGCTTCAATAGGAGCGTTATCTTATTCAAACACAAGTATAGATGTTAATGGAGCTCCTTCAACTGATAATTTTAGACTAAACTTAAACTTATCTGATATTAATTTCGGACTAACATATAAGTTCTAAATAAATATTTTAGAAAAAATTTAAAAAGGAAGCAAAATTGCTTCCTTTTTTTATACAAGAAAGTTAAAAAAGCTATTTTTACCATAAATACTAGAGATGAAAAAAATAATCATAATTAACGGACCGAATTTAAATTTATTAGGAAAACGAGAGCCTACTATTTATGGTTCAAGTTCTTTTGAAGATTTTTTTAATGAGTTAAGAGATAAAAATAAGACAGTTGTATTAGAATATTTTCAATCAAATATTGAAGGAGAAATAATAGATAAACTACATGAAGTTGGTTTTGATTATGATGGTATTATTCTAAACGCAGCTGCTTATACACATACTTCTGTAGGTATTGGTGATGCTGTAAAAGCAATTGATACTCCTGTTGTTGAAGTGCATATTTCTAATATACATGCTCGTGAAGAGTTTCGTCATGTAAGTTATATTGCTCCGAATGCTAAAGGAGTTCTTTTCGGGTTTGGTTTACAAGGGTATGAATTAGCACTTCAAAGTTTTTTGTAGATACCAATAACGTATTCCTAACAATACAAATAAAGGAATCATAGGGTAGGTGTATAGTTGTATTTTAGTTAGCCATACTATAGGAATAAGGAGTAAAAAACCTAATAAAACTAAACAGTATTTACGAATCCACATAGGTGGTTCTTTTTTTAGCAAGAAGAAAGCTACAACTATATTTGGAGCAAATGCCCATAAAAAATTAAAGTTATTTGGTGCTGTTGAATGGTTGGTGAAAAACCATAAGAATACAATTAATAAACCTAAAATTCCTGTTGTAAAAAACAATGTAAAGTCAAGCCATTTACTTCTTTTTGAGTTTTTTATGTCTTTATAGGTTATAAAAAGTCCTAATAAAAAGAAAAGTACTATTGCTAAAAAAGGACTAAAAGCATCACTTTTTGATTTTTTTTCTTTAAAATCTAGTAAAATGTTTGTTTTTTGAACTAAATTTTCTTCTTTATTTTCTTTGATAATTTTTGAAGCTTTTAAAGCCTCAAAAACATAATCAGGTAGGTATAAATACTCTGAAGGACTAGCAATTTTATCTAGTTTACTTCCTAGCGCAATATTAATACCTAAACTTCCCCATGTATTAGGGTTAATTTCTTTATTCATTAACTGCCTCAGTGATAAATCTTCTGAAACAAAATCATCTTTAAAAAGTAAACTGTCATCTACTACTTTTTGGATGATGTCACGTGGTCTGGTAGCGCAATTGTCAAAAAATGGATCGTAGAAGTAACTTGCGTTTTCAGGAAGCGCATTGTTTTCTAAAAATTTAAAAAACTCATTTTTTTGTAGTTGTGTTAAGTTTAAAACTTGTTCTTTAACCCAACGCCCATCTTGTTGTGCGCTTTTTAAGGATAAATAAAATGGGTAGCGAGCCAATTTATATTTCATAAATCCTTTTGTGAAATTGATATAAAAGTTAGGGTCTTCAAAATCGAAAATACCGTAGTTATAGATTAAATCAATTTGCAAAACAGGATCTTTTACACGAACCGCTGTGTGCCCAAATTTTTCATATAAAGCTTCTCCAGGTCCTGAAGTAATTACACTTATTTGTGAAAATTTAGATAAAGTTAAAGTATTGGTGTTTTGAGAAATTCCTACGGTAATACTTAATAAAGTAAGTAAAATGAAAGCAAATTTTTTTATCATCATAAAAAGCTAAACTACATGAGTGTTTTACAAATATCATAAAACCGATTCATATAGTTATGAATTTTTAGGTTAATGTTTAATTCCAATAGTTTCTTCTATAAATTGAGCAATACGTTTTTCTAACCAGTCATTTTCAGTATTGGTAAAAGATGATATAAAACCAACATGTCCGCCATAATTTGGGGTTAACAAATAAAAGTTCTTCATGTTTTTGGCTTCTTTTGTTGGAAAGCACTCTTTTGATAAAAAACTATCGTTTAAAGCATTTATAAGTAATGTTGGGGCTTTTATTTCAGGAATAAAAGGTTTTGAGCTTGCTTTTTGCCAATAATCTTCAGGACTTTCGAATCCAAAGACAGGAACTGTGTATTGTTTTTCTAAGTGACGAAACTTACTTGCTTTAAATAACAATTCTTTGTTGAGTTTAAAATCAGGAAATTTTTCAGCTTTTTTTAGAAGTTTTAACTTCATTGTTTTTAAAAACTCATTCAGGTATATTTTGTTTTTTAGCTTGTTTAATTCAGCTTGTGAAGAGGTTAAATCAACAGGAACAGAAACAGCTACACCTCCTTTTACTTCTGAAGGAATGTCGCTAAACTCACCCAAATACTTTAACGTTAGGTTTCCTCCTAAACTAAATCCGACAAGAATAATTTCATCATAACTGTAATTTTTATTAAGATATTTGATGATAAAATCAACATCATCAGTTTTACCACTGTGGTATGTTCCTAAAAGTAAATTGTCTTCACCGCTGCAACCTCTCAGATTCATGCAAACAGTATCAAACCCTTTTTTATTAAGGTAATTAGAAGTGGTAATCATATAGTTTGATTGTGAACTCCCTTCTAATCCGTGAATTAACAAAACTAAGCTTTTTGAACCTACCAATGAAAAATCTAAATCTATAAAATCGGCATCCCAAGTTGTTACTCTTGTTCGGTCATACACAATTGTGTTTTTCATGAACAAAGGACGATATATTGTGTTAAAATGCCCGTTCTTAAAAGGTAAGCTGGGTGAAAATATGTCTGAAATAATTGGCATAATACTGCGTTATAGCTTTTAAAACAAATATGACAAAAAATAGCTAAAACATAAAACTCAACAAATGATTTCTTATTTTAGCTGTAAATTATGAACACTATGAATATCAAAAAATACATTCCAAATTTATTGACGTTAGGAAACTTGTTATGTGGTACAATTGCTACTGTTTTTGCGATTAAAGGAGACTTTTTCGCAACGGCAATTTTAGTAATGACAGGAATTCTTTTTGATTTTTTTGATGGATTTGCTGCACGTATGTTAAACGTTCAAGGAGAATTAGGAAAACAATTAGATAGTTTAGCAGATATGGTAACGAGTGGTGTAGTACCAGGAATTGTAATGATGCAAATGTTGGTAAATGCTTTTGATGTTGATGCTGTTGGTTACTTTGGTGTTGATACATACGGAGCTACTGGTAGTAATTTACCATATTTAGGATTGATATTAACACTAGGGGCAGGGTATCGTTTGGCTAAGTTTAATATCGATGAACGTCAATCGGATAGTTTTATTGGTGTACCAACACCAGCAATGAGTTTATTTGTAATTTCATTGCCATTGATAGCTCAGTTTGATAAAGAATCTTTTTTTATAGGTTTGATAGAAAATCAATATTTTTTATTGACTATAACTGCATTATTTACATATTTGATGAATGCTGAAATTCCGTTATTTTCTTTAAAGTTTAAAAACTTTTATTTTAAAGATAATGTGATAAAATATGTGTTTTTAGTTTTATCTGTAGTGTTAATTATCACCTTAAAGATAGTTGCAGTACCTATGATTATTCTTTCATATATAGTGTTGTCTCTTGTAAATAATTCGGATAAAAAACTTTCGTCAAAATAATATAGAAAAACTACCAAATAAAGGAGTGAAGTCATAAAAAAACCACGTTGTTAACAACGTGGTTTTTTGTATTAATTACTTTTTTCAGGATCATAAATATCCATTATGAAGTGGTAGTTATCTAAGGATAATTTATCTTCAGCAAAAGGTTTACTTATATGTTTGTTTTTTGAATAGTCTCCGCCTTTGAAGATATCCCAGTTTTCATTGTTTCTATTCGTTAATATAACTTTATCAGTGTCTATTTCGAAATTACACCAATCATTATAGTTGGCAATTTTACTGAAACTGTGATCAGAAACTTTAATGTTTCCTTTCACGCCTATATTTTTAATATCAATACAGATATTGCAAAAATCAACAAAGTTTGTCTGATCAGAAGGGATAACAAGGAAAGAACTGGTATTTCCCTTTTTTCTGTATAGTTTGAATCCTTCTTTTAAATTGTGATTATGATAAACTTCAGAAAAAGAGGCTAGAATTTCATCTTCTTTAGCACTTTCAATTATAAAATGATTCTGAGTAATGGCATGATTATTCTCAAAATTCTTCTTTTTTAGTTCAAAATCTTTTCCAAGATATACCTTACGAACTGTTTCGTCTTCTGCCAACTCTTCAGGGGTACCTTCTTTTAAAATACCACCATTGTACATTAAATAGGTTCTATCAGTAATAGCTAAGGTAGCTTGTACATCGTGATCTGTAATTAAAATACCGATGTTTTTATTCTTTAATTGAGCAACGATTCCTTGAATATCCTCTACGGCAATAGGATCTACACCTGCAAAAGGCTCATCTAATAAAATAAATTTAGGATCAGAAGCTAAACAACGAGCTATTTCTGTTCTACGACGTTCTCCACCAGATAATAAGTCACCACGGTTTTTACGAACATGACCTAAACTAAATTCATCAATTAATTCTTCTAAACGTTGTTTTCTTTCAGCTTTTGTTCTGTTTGTAAATTCTAAAACAGACATAATATTATCTTCAACAGATAATTTTCTAAAAACAGAAGCTTCTTGAGCTAAATAACCAATTCCTTTTTGAGCACGCTTGTACATGGCATCGGTAGTTATTTCTTCATCATCTAAAAATATATGACCGTCATTTGGCTTAATCATACCAACAATCATATAAAAAGAAGTCGTTTTTCCTGCTCCGTTAGGCCCAAGTAACCCAATAATTTCACCTTGCTCTACCTCTAAAGAAATACCTTTTACAACTTTTCTGTTACCGTAAACTTTTTGTATGTTATCTGCTCTTAATTTCATTTCTTATAGTTGAAAGTGGAATTGTTTAAAAGTGTAAAAGTAACAAAACAGTTTCTTAAAATCCTCTTAAACAATTGCACGATAAAGTTAAGCTTCGTTTTCTAAAGCTTCCCAAAACTCTACAGCTCTTCGTAAATGAGGAATCACAATGGTTCCGCCTACTAAAGTAGCAATACTCATAGTTTCCATCATTTCTTCCTTGGTAACGCCATTTTTATACGCTGTTTCTAAATGGTAAGCAATACAATCGTCGCAACGTAATACAGCAGAAGCAACCAAACCTAATAATTCTTTGGTTTTTACTGACAAATGACCTTCTGCATAAGCATTAGTATCTAAATTAAAAATACGTTTGATTACTTTATTATCTGATGCTAGAATTTTCTCGTTCATTTTTGAACGGTACTCATTAAACTCTTGGACTTTTTGTGACATTCTTTTGTTGTTTTTTTATTACAAACTTTGAGATATAAATACTAATCTCATATAAAATCATGATAGGAACCGATACAATTATTTGACTTGCAACGTCAGGAGGTGTTATAATTGCTGATAAAATCAAGACAACAACTAATGCGTGTTTACGGTATTTTCGTAAAAACTCAGGAGTAATCAATCCTATTTTAGAAAGGAAATAAATTACTACAGGCAACTCAAAAAAGACAGCAACTCCTATAAGAGTATTGGTTATTAGACCTATATAAGCATCAACTTTAAAGTTATTTTGGATAGCATCTGATATTTCAAAATTGTAAAAGAAATAAACAGACATTGGTAAAATAACGTAATAGCTAAATAAAACTCCTAAGAAAAATAAGAAAGAGGAAGTGAAAATAAATCCTTTAGATTTCTTTCTTTCATTTTGATGAAGACCAGGAGCTATAAAACGCCATATTTCCCATAAAACATAAGGAAAGGCAACTACAAAACCTAAAATTAACGAAGACCAAATTCCCGTCATTAATTGCTGAGTAGGGTTTAAAGCTTGTAGTGTTTGGTTAAAACTTATATTACAAAAACTACTATCAATTCCTATAGCAGTAAATGTTTTGCAGAAGAATTTATAGGTAGCAAAATCAGGTTTTAAATGTGCCAATAAAATTTCATTAAATACAAAATTGATATTTGCAAAAATGACAATTGCTACCACAAAAATTGCAGTAAAACTTCTAACTAAATGCCATCTTAATTCTTCAAGATGATCTAAAAAAGACATTTCTTTTTCTGCCATATTAGAAAATGTTGTATTTAATTAATATTGAAAGAGAATCGTGTTAGTATAGCTGTTGTTATCTTTAAACTTAACGATAAAGTTACAACACTTGTATAAGAGCTCTTTAATAATTTTGCTAAATTAGCAAGAGTATTACTTTTTATAAGTATAGTTTCTTTTGCGATTGAGAGAGTAGCGTTTGCGTCTTTCAAGTTAAAAAAGTTTTAAGAAATTTTTAGAGTGTAAAAATAGGAATATTTAGGAAGAAAATCTTTTTAATAAAAAGAAAGTTTCGGCTGTTTATTGTTAGGATTTTTTGTAAATTAGTTCTCGTTTTTAATTTTTGATATTAGAAGATGAATAAAGAGCAGACGGATTTATATGGATCATTAAAAAAGATCTTCGGGTTTAATAAGTTCAAAGGACTACAGGAAGCTGTAGTGAATAGTGTGTTAGAAAATCATAACACATTTGTAATCATGCCGACAGGGGGAGGTAAATCGCTGTGTTACCAATTACCAGCACTAATGAAAGAAGGTACAGCTATTGTAATTTCACCTTTAATTGCTTTGATGAAGAATCAGGTAGATGCTATTAGAGGTATTTCTGAAAACCATGGAATAGCTCATGTTTTAAACTCATCCTTGAACAAATCGGAGATTGCCCAAGTAAAATCAGACATAGAGTCTGGTGTTACTAAATTATTATATGTAGCTCCAGAATCACTTATTAAAGAAGAATATGTAGATTTTTTAAGAAATCAAAAAATATCTTTTGTTGCAATTGATGAAGCACACTGTATTTCAGAGTGGGGACACGATTTTAGACCAGAATACAGAAATTTACGTAGTATTATTAAACAAATTGATAATGTACCAATTATTGGTTTAACAGCTACTGCTACTGAGAAAGTTCAAGAAGATATATTAAAAACACTAGGGATGACGGATGCAAACGTCTTCAAAGCATCCTTTAACAGAGCCAATTTATTTTACGAAGTACGTCCAAAAACGAAAGAAGTTGAAAAAGATATCATTCGTTTTATAAAACAACGACAAGGTAAATCAGGGATTATTTATTGCTTGAGTCGAAAAAAAGTAGAAGAAATAGCTCAGGTTTTACAAGTAAATGGTATCAATGCAGTTCCGTATCATGCAGGGTTAGATGCTAAAACGAGAGTAAAACATCAGGATATGTTTTTGATGGAGGACTGTGATGTTGTTGTTGCTACTATCGCTTTTGGTATGGGAATCGACAAACCAGATGTACGCTACGTTATCCACCATGATATTCCTAAAAGTTTAGAAAGTTATTACCAAGAAACAGGTAGAGCAGGTCGAGATGGAGGTGAAGGTTACTGTTTAACTTTCTATTCATATAAAGACATAGAAAAGCTTGAAAAATTTATGGCTAATAAGCCAGTAGCTGAACAAGAGGTAGGACATGCATTGTTACAAGAAGTAGTAGGATATGCAGAAACTTCAATGAATAGACGTAAATATTTGTTACATTATTTCGGTGAAGAGTTTGATGAAGTAAATGGTGAAGGAGCTGATATGGATGACAATATGCGTAATCCGAAGAAAAAACACGAAGCAAAAGACGAAGTAGTAACCTTATTATCGGTTATTAAAAATACTAGTGAAATGTATAAGCCTAAAGAAATAGTAAATACTATCATAGGTAAAGAAAATGCATTACTAAAGTCTCACAAAACAAACGAACAACCATTTTTTGGAGTAGGAAAAGCTAAAGATAATCACTATTGGATGGCGTTAATTCGTCAGGTATTAGTAGCAGATCTCATCAAAAAAGAGATTGAACAATATGGGGTTTTAAAAATCACAAAAGAAGGTAAACAGTTTATGAAAAATCCTGTTTCTTTTATGATGACTGAAAACCACGTCTACGAAACAGCTGATGACGGTACCATAATAACAAACGAAAAGTCAAATGCCGGAGGAGTTGATGATAAGTTGGTGGCAATGCTGAAAGATCTAAGAAAAACTGTAGGGAAACGATTAGGAGTTCCTCCTTTTGCAGTTTTTCAAGATCCATCCTTAGACGATATGGCTTTAAAATATCCAATTGATTTAGATGAATTGGCAAAAGTTCATGGTGTTGGAGAAGGAAAAGCTAAAAAATATGGTAAAGATTTTGTCGCATTGATATCAAAATATGTAGAAGAAAATGATATCATGCGTCCTGATGATTTAATCGTTAAGAGTACAGGAGTAAATTCAGGATTAAAACTATATATTATTCAGAATACAGATAGAAAACTACCTTTAGAAGATATAGCAAGTTCAAAAGGTTTAGAAATGTCTGAGTTGATTAAAGAAATGGAAGCTATTGTGTTTTCTGGTACTAAGTTGAACATCGATTATGCAATTGATGACTTATTAGATGAAGATCAGCAAGAAGAAATCCATGAATATTTTATGGAAGCTGAAACAGATAAAATTCAAGATGCTTTAGATGAGTTTGATGGAGACTATGATGATGATGAATTACGTTTAATGCGTATAAAATTTACAAGTGATATAGCTAACTAAAAAAACAACTAATATGCAAGCAAGTACGTATTTACATTTTAATGGAAACTGCAAAGAAGCAATGACTTTTTATGCTGATGTATTAGGTGGAGAAGTAACCATGTTAATGCAATTTAAAGATGCGCCAGAAGAAGTATGTAAAAATGTACCTGCTGAGGCTATGGAATTAACAATGCACTGTATGTTAGAAGCAGGAAATATTGCTCTTATGGCTTCTGATTATTTGAATGAACATGAGGCTTTTACCAAAGGAAATAACTTTGCAGTTAGTATAAATACTGAAGATGAAGATGAAGCTGTGGCTATTTTTAATGGACTTTCAGAAGGAGCTTTTGTAATGATGCCTCTTGAAGAAGCTTTTTGGGGTGGTAAATTTGGAATGTTACGAGATAAATATGGTGTAAATTGGATGGTTTCATTAGAAGAGCCGATAGCTTAATGAATGCTAAAGTAACAGAATATATTAATGATAAGAATACATGGACGCAAGAGTTGAATCTCTTGCGTTTTGTTTTGTTAGAAGTAGGTTTTGAAGAAACTGTTAAATGGGGAGCGCCCGTATATGTTCATAAAGGAAAAAATATAGTAGGACTCTCTGCTTTTAAAAATTATTGCGGATTGTGGTTTTTTCAAGGAAGTTTTTTAATTGATGAACAAAAAAAGTTGGTCAATGCGCAAGAAGGAAAAACACAAGCGATGCGTCAATGGAGGTTTTTTACAGTAGAAGATATTCAGCCTGATTTAGTAAAACAATATGCTTTAGAAGCAATTAAAAATTCTGAAGAAGGAAAAGAATTAAAGGTTAAAAGGAATACAAAACCTTTGTCGATTCCTGATGAGCTTCAATTAGAGTTTGATAAAGATGAGAGATTAAAAGAGGCTTTCAACGGTTTTTCTTTAAGTAAACAAAGAGAGTTTTCAGATTATATATCTGAAGCTAAAAGAGAAGCTACCAAACAAAAACGATTAGAAAAAATTATCCCGATGATTTTGAATGGAGTAGGCTTATATGACAAATACAAAAACTGTTAGTTAATCGTAATTTTATCGATAGTTGACGTAGAACCGCAGCGTATTACGTATAAATCAATATGTTTTAAGCTGTCTTTTCCAGTAATAAAATACTCAGCACAAGGTTTTAAACGAGGTTTACTTTTTCCAAAGTCCACATCACCATGAGTTAAAATAGTTGAAATTGTAGTAGTGTCAATTTTAGAGCTAGCTAATACTTGTTGAGCTTGTTCAGAAAATAAACGCTCTTTAATTCTGATCGTTTTTAAAGTACGAGCATCCATTCCGTAGTCAAAAGAAACATCTTTTCCTTTCCAGATAAAAAGAACTACTAAACTACCTAGGGCAATACCTATTAAATAATAACCAAAACGTTTTAACCACTGCATATTTTAAAATTGAAAGGCAAAAGTAATAACTTATATTATTCTTTTGGTAACATTTTTACTTTATTATATCTCGTTTTTGAAACTTTAGAAAAAGAGTAAGTTGATATCTCTATAGGGTAAATCAAACCAATCAGCTACTGTTTTATTCGTTAAAATTCCATGGTAAAAATACATACCATTACGTAAGCTTTTATCAAAACGAGCGGCATTTTCAAAGCCTCCTTCTTCAGCAATTTCTAACAAATAAGGAGTGAAAATATTACTAATAGATACAGATGCTGTTCTTGAATACCTAGAGGGAATATTAGGAACACAATAGTGAATTACTCCATGATTAGAGAAAGTAGGTTTACTATGTGTTGTGATTTGAGAAGTTTCAAAACAACCACCTCTATCAATACTTACATCAACAATTACAGCGCCATCTTTCATTTGTTCTATCATTTCTTCGGTAACAACAACTGGCGAACGATCCTTACCTCTAATAGCTCCAATAGCCACATCGCAACGCATTAGTGCTTTTTGAAGGGTTTTTGGTTGAATTGTAGAAGTGTAAATAGGAGAATTAACACAGCTTTGTAGCTTTCTGAGTTTAGTTATTGAATTATCAAAAACTTTAACTCTTGCACCTAAACCAATAGCAGATCTAGCAGCAAATTCACCAACAGTACCAGCTCCTAAAATAACGACATCAGTAGGAGGTACACCTCCTATATTTCCTAATAGTAAACCGTTACCTCCGTAAGAAGCTGTCATAAGTTCGGCAGCAATATGCATTGAAGCAATTCCTGCAATTTCACTTAATGATTTTACAATAGGGTAAACACCATGTTCATCTTTAATATAGTCAAAAGCAATAGCGGTAATTCGTTTTTTAGCTAAAGCTTCAAAGTATTTCTTGTCTTGTGTTTTAAGTTGTAATGCAGAAATTAACACCGTTTGCGGATTTAACATCTGAATTTCATCTAAAGAAGGCGGTTCAACTTTTAAAACAATATTACAAGCAAAAGCCTCGGTTCAACTTTTAAAACAATATTACAAGCAAAAGCCTCTTTTACATCGTAAGAAATTTTTGCACCAGCATCAGAGTATTCTTTATCACTGTAATTAGCACCGTCTCCGGCACCAGTTTCAACAACAATTCGATGTCCATGAGCAACAAGAGCAGCCACAGCATCGGGGGTTAAACTAATTCGTTTTTCTTCAAAATGGGTTTCTTTTGGTAAACCGATAAACAATTCGCCTTTTTGCTTTTTAATTTCAAGCATTTCGGTTTGTGGCATTAACTGCTCTTTGGTAAAAGGTGAAATAGACCCCATGTAATTAGTTGGTTTTTAATTGAATGTTTCGTTGCCCGTTTTCTAATAAGCTAATTGAGATGGAAACAGTATCTAAAGGTAGTAAATTTTTAATGTTTTCTGGCCATTCTACTAAACACCAATTATTACTGTAAAAATAATCTTCAACACCCATGTCATAGGCTTCTTCTTCATCCTCAATACGGTAAAAATCGAAATGATAAACAGTTTCACTGGTATTAGTTCTATATTCATTAACTAAAGAAAAGGTAGGGGAGCTAGCGATGTCTTCAACTCCTAAAACTTTACATAATTCTTTAATTAATGTAGTTTTACCAACGCCCATTTCTCCATAAAATAACAATATTTTATGTGGTGCTGTTGCAACGATTTCTTTAGCAATAGCTGTTAATTCGTTTAATGAATAGTTTTTGTTCATAAAAGCAAAAATAAAGAAGAAAACTTGTTTTGACTAGTAGAATTTACACGTTAGTTAATTTTCCTTTTTTAGATTACTTTGGATTATAAACTGCACAGGGAATAATCATTTCTTCTAACGAAATTCCACCATGCTGATAGGTGTTTTTATAATACTTTACAAAGTGATTGTAGTTATTAGGATAGGCAAAAAACAAATCTTCTTTGGTGAAAATAAACGGACTGTTAATTGCTACAGTTGGTAAAAATATATCCTTTGGATTTTTAACTGCGTATACATCTTTATCTTCATAACTTAAACTTCTACCTGTTTTATAACGTAGGTTTGAGCTGATATTTTTATCACCGATAACTTTGGTAGGATGTTTACAGTTTATCGTACCATGATCAGTAGTAATAATAAGTTTTTGACCTAATTTTTGCGCCTTTTGAATGATGTCATATAGCGGAGAGTTTTTAAACCAACTTACCGTTAAAGAACGATATGCTTTATCATCACCCGCCAATTCTTTAATTACTTCCATTTCAGTTTTAGCATGTGAAAGCATATCAACGAAGTTAAAAACAACAGCTGTTAAATCGTTTTGCTTTGTTCCGTTGTAATTGTCGGCTAAATCTTTTCCGCTTTTTAGCGAAACAATTTTGTAATATTCATGCTTAATATCTAAACCTAAACGTTTAATTTGATCGTCTAAAAACTCAGCTTCAAATAAGTTTTTACCACCTTCATCAGTATCATTTTTCCAATCTTTAGGAAATCTTTTTTCCATTTCTGAAGGCATGAGTCCGGAAAATATCGCATTACGAGCATACTGCGTAGCAGTAGGTAAAATACTGTAATAAGAGTGCTCTTCTTCCTTTTTATAATAATTGTTGATGAATGGCTCTAAAACTCGGTATTGATCATAACGAAGATTATCAATTACCACCCATAAAACTCCTTGTTCTTTAGACAAGTTAGGAACGACATAATCTTTAAATAAAGTATGAGAAAATGTAGGTTTATCGTTGCTAGTTAACCAGTTTTGATACTTCTTTTTAATGAATTTAAAAAACTGAGAATTAGCTTCCGATTTTTGAGATTCTAAAATCTCTAACATTCCTGTATCATTAATATCTTCTAATTCAAGCTCCCAGTGTACTAGTTTTTTATAGAGTTCACTCCATTCTTCATAGGAATTCACCATGGCTAAATCCATTGAGATTTTTCTGAATTCTTGTTGGTAGTTTGAAGTGGTTTTTTCTGAAACTAAACGAGAATGATCTAAATTCTTTTTTAAACTCAATAATATTTGGTTCGGATTTACTGGCTTAATTAAATAATCAGCAATTTTAGATCCAATAGCTTCTTCCATAAGGTACTCTTCCTCACTTTTGGTAATCATAACTACAGGAAGGTTAGGGTTTTTCTGTTTTATTTCAGACAAGGCTTCCAAGCCAGAAATACCTGGCATATTTTCATCTAAAAAAACAATATCAAAATTGTTTTCATCAACCATATCAATTGCATCAGCTCCGTTAGTACAAGTAGTTACTTTGTAGTCCTTTTTTTCTAAAAATAATATGTGTGGTTTTAATAAATCTATTTCATCATCAACCCAAAGAATATGTATGTTTTTCATCATAATTTTTCATTAAATTTTTACTAAAACAAAATCGTTGTCATAGTAGACTATACAGTAAATAACGTCTAAAAGGAGTTTTGTTGCGTTTTTAAAAGCTAAAAATACGTTAATTAAACGCTCGTTAATTTGGTTTTGTTGATAAATTATGATTTTTTTGTTTAAAATTCAAGGAATTATACATTTTGAAGAAATCGACAACCAATAAATTAAAGATAATTAACGACCCGATTTACGGATTTATCTCAATACCAAACTCACTAATTTTTGACATTATAGAGCATCCATACTTTCAGAGATTACGTAGAGTAACTCAAATGGGATTGTCAAATTTGGTGTATCCAGGGGCGAATCACACACGTTTTCATCATGCGATTGGTTGTATGCACTTAATGCAGAAAGCAGTTCGTGTATTGCGCGTAAAAAATGTTGAAATTTCTGAAGATGAAGCGAATGCTTTATACATAGCTATTTTACTGCACGATATTGGTCATGGAGCTTTTTCACACGCATTAGAGCATAGTATTGTAAACGGAATTACTCATGAAGAGATTTCTTTAAAGTTTATGAAAGCTATAAATGAGGAGTTTGACGGAAAATTAAGTTTAGCCATTGAAGTTTTTGAAGGAAAACATCCACGTAAATTTTTATATCAACTAATATCAAGTCAATTAGATATTGATAGATTAGATTATTTAAAAAGAGATAGTTTTTATACTGGTGTTGCTGAAGGTAATATTTCTTCTGATCGCTTAATTGCGATGATGAATGAGGTAGACAATGAATTGGTAATAGAACAAAAAGGAATTTATTCTGTTGAAAAATTCATTATTGCACGTCGTTTAATTTAGTTAGTATCTTAAAACGAGCAAAAGACTTAGCCACAAAAGGAGTGGAGCTGCCAGCAAGTTCAGCATTAAAATACTTTTTGTATAATCAAATAACTAGTGAAAATTTCTCAGGTAAAACCTTACAAATATTTTCTGAGTTAGATGATTATGACATCTTTTCGGCTATCAAAGAATGGAAAAATCACGAAGATTTTGTGTTATCTACCTTAGCTAAGAAAATTATAGATAGAAATCTTTTAAGAATTGAAATCCAAGAGAAACCATTTTCAGAAGAATATATTGAAAAAAGAAGAAAAAAACTTCAAAAGCTAGTAAACCTAACCGATGAAGAGTTAGAGTATTTTGTTTTTTCAAATAAAATTAAACATCAAGCCTATAATTCTGATAAGCCTATAAAAATTTACACAAAAAAAGGTAAGTTAAAAGATATTGCAAAAGCATCTGATCAACTAAATTTGAAAGCGTTAACGAAGCCTGTAGTAAAGCATTATCTGTGTTATCCTAAAAAAATCACCTAGACTAATTACTAGAAACAAATACGAATGGAGAGGTAATTGAACAAAAATAATTACTTTTGCACTTAATGAAATTTACAGCACAACAAATAGCCGATATTTTAGAGGGAGAGATTGTAGGAAACCCAGAAGCTGAAGTATCTAAACTTTCCAAGATAGAAGAAGGTACCTTGGGGTCATTAACCTTTTTATCTAATCCGAAATATAATTCATATATCTATTCAACAAAGGCTACAGTAGCCATTGTTAATAAAAGTTTTGTTCCTGAAAAGGAAATAGAAACAACTTTAATCAAGGTTGAAAATGCATACAAATCATTTTCAAAACTGTTAGAGTTTTATAACGAAGTGAAAAACAATAAAGTAGGGAGAGAAAATCCTCACTTTATGGCAGATTCTGTGACTATTGGAGATAATGAATACATTGGAGCTTATGCTTACATAGGTGAAAATGTGGTGCTTGGAAATAATGTGAAAATTTATCCGAACTCTTATATTGGAGACAATGTAGTTATTGGAGACAATACGGTTGTTTTCGCAGGAGTAAAAATTTATTCAGAAACAGTTATAGGTAAGAATTGTAAGATTCACTCAGGAACAGTAATAGGTGCAGATGGATTTGGTTTTGCTCCTGATGAAAATGGAGAGTATAAAGCAATTCCACAGATTGGAAACGTTATTATAGAAGATAATGTTGATGTGGGATCGAATTCAACCATAGATAGAGCAACTTTGGGTTCAACAATTATTCGTAAAGGAGTAAAGTTAGATAACCAAATTCAAATAGCTCACAATGTTGAGATAGGAAAAAATACCGTAATAGCTTCTCAAACAGGAATTGCAGGTTCTTCAAAAATAGGAGAAAACTGTATGATTGGAGGTCAAGTAGGTATTGTTGGACACATTACTATTGGAAATAATGTAAAAATCCAAGCGCAAGCAGGAATAGGAAAAAGTTTAAAAGATGACGAAGTTGTTCAGGGGTCTCCTGCCTTCGGATATTCTGACTATAGTAAATCGTATGTACACTTTAAAAACTTACCAAAGTTAGCAACAACAGTACATAAAATAGAAAAAGAGTTGAATGCTCAAAATTTAAACAATGAGTAAGAAACAAAAAACAATACAAAACGAAATAACATTATCAGGTGTAGGGTTACACACAGGTAATCAAGTTACAATGGTTTTTAAACCAGCTCCAGAAAACCACGGATTTGCTTTTAAGCGTGTAGACCTAGAAGGAAGTCCAATAATTGAAGCAAAAGCTGAATACGTAACAAATACACAAAGAGGTACAAACCTTGAAAAAAACGGAGTTCAAATTCAAACATCTGAGCACGTATTAGCTGCTGCAGTAGGCTTAGATATTGATAATTTACTTATTGAAGTTAACGCTTCAGAACCACCAATTATGGATGGTTCTTCAAAGTTTTTTATTGAAGCATTAGAAGAAGCAGGAATTGTAGAGCAAGAGGCTGAAATAGAAGAGTATGTTGTAAAAGAAATTATTTCGTACAAAGACGAAGTAACTGGAAGCGAAATTATTTTAATGCCAGCTGATGAGTACCAAATTACTACTATGGTAGATTTCGGAACTAAAATTTTAGGAACTCAAAATGCTACTTTAGACAAAATTTCTGATTTTAAAGACGAAATTTCAGCAGCAAGAACATTCAGTTTCTTACACGAAATTGAAACTTTATTAGAGAATGATTTAATTAAAGGAGGAGATTTAAATAATGCTATTGTTTATGTTGATAAAGAGTTGTCAGACAGTACAATGCAAAAACTTAAAAAAGCCTTTAATAAAGAAAACATAACCGTAAAACCTAACGGAGTGTTAGATAACTTAACGTTGCATTGGGCTAATGAAGCTGCACGTCATAAGTTGTTAGATGTTATTGGAGACCTAGCTTTAACAGGAACTCGTATTAAAGGTAAGGTAATTGCTAACAAACCAGGGCATTCAGTAAATACTACATTTGCTAAAAAGTTGGCTAAAATCATTAAACAAGAGAAAAGAAACAACGTTCCTACTTTTGATTTAAACCAACCACCATTAATGGATATTCATAAAATCATGGATATCTTACCTCACAGACCACCATTTTTATTAATTGATAGAATTATTGAACTATCTGACAAACATGTGGTTGGAATGAAAAATGTTACGATGAATGAAGATTTCTTCGTAGGACATTTTCCAGGAGCACCTGTAATGCCAGGGGTTTTACAAGTAGAAGCAATGGCACAATGTGGTGGAGTTTTAGTATTAAACACAGTACCAGATCCTGAAAATTACTTAACATATTTCATGAAAATGGACAATGTAAAGTTCAAACAGAAAGTATTACCAGGAGATACATTAATATTTAAGAGTGAATTAATAACGCCGATAAGAAGAGGTATTGCTCATATGCAAGCATATGCTTATGCTAATGGTAAGCTGGTTTGTGAAGCAGAATTAATGGCTCAAATTTCAAAAATAAAATAATATGAACCAACCACTTGCGTACGTACACCCTCAAGCAAAAATAGCTCGTAATGTAGTTATTGAGCCTTTTACAACCATTCATGCAAATGTAGAAATAGGTTCAGGAACTTGGATTGGTTCTAACGTTACAATTATGGAAGGTGCGCGCATCGGTAAAAATTGTCGAATTTTCCCAGGAGCAGTAATCTCTGCAATTCCTCAAGATTTAAAATTCAACGATGAAGAAACCACTGTAGAAATAGGTGATAACGTTACTATTAGAGAATGTGTTACCATTAACAGAGGTACTTCTGATAGAATGAAAACAGTTATAGGTGACAATTGCTTAATTATGGCATATTGCCACATAGCTCATGATTGTAAAGTGGGAGATAATTGTATTTTTTCAAACAATTCAACGTTAGCGGGTCATGTTACTATTGGTGATAATGTAGTTTTAGCAGGTATGGTAGCTGTACACCAGTTTGCCTCTGTAGGAAACCATGCTTTTGTTACTGGAGGATCTTTGGTTCGTAAAGATGTACCCCCGTTTGTTAAGGCTGCTAGAGAGCCTTTGTCGTATGTGGGTATCAATTCTGTTGGATTACGTAGAAGAGGTTTTACTACTGAAAAGATTAGAGAAGTTCAAGATGTATACCGAATTTTATTCCAGAAAAATTACAACAACTCACAAGCAATAGATATTATTGAAGCTGAAATGGAGGCTACTTCTGAGCGTGATGAAATCATTCAGTTTATCAAAGATTCACATCGTGGAATAATGAAAGGATATTTTAAAGCAAATTAATTAGTAAAATTGCACTTGATTGAGCAATTATAAAGATCAAAATAAATGGCAACAACATCAGATATTAAAAAAGGATTGTGTATAAAGTTTAATCACGATATCTATAAAATTATTGAGTTTTTACATGTGAAACCTGGAAAAGGACCAGCTTTTGTACGTACAAAATTAAAAAGTGTAACTACAGGAAAAATTTTAGATAATACATTTTCTGCAGGACATAAAATAGAAGACGTTCGTGTTGAAACTCATAAATTTCAGTATTTATATCCAGAAGGAGATACTTATCATTTCATGAATACTGAAGATTATAACCAAATTACACTTCAAAAATCAGTATTAGACGCTCCAGATTTAATGAAAGAAGGAGAGGTTGTAACTGTTTTAATTAATACTGAAGATAATATGCCATTATCTGTAGAAATGCCATCGCATGTTATTTTAGAAGTAACGCATACAGAGCCAGGTGTTAAAGGTAACACAGCAACAAATGCTACTAAACCTGCAACTGTTGAAACAGGCGCTAGAATTAATGTTCCTTTATTTATTAATGAAGGAGACAAAATAAAAATCGACACGGAAAAAGGCGCATATACAGAGCGAATTAAAGAATAAATATACGATTCCCGCTCTTTAGCGGGAATTTCTTTTTAAAGATGAAATTCAAACAGCCTCAAACTTTAGAGCAAATAGCTACGTTGTTAAATGTAGAATTTGTGGGAAAAAATGATTTTCCTATTTTAGGAATTAATGAAATTCACGTAGTAGAAAAAGGAGATATTGTTTTTGTAGATCACCCTAAATACTACGATAAAGCCTTAAACTCTGCTGCAACTACTATTTTAATTAATAAAAAAGTAGAATGCCCTGAAGGAAAATCATTATTAATTTCTGATGATCCTTTTAGAGATTTCAATAAAATAACAAAACATTTCAATCCTTTTATAGCTTCAAAAAGTAGTATTGCTGAGTCGGCTATTATAGGAGAAGGAACAATTATACAACCAAATGTTTTTATTGGTGAAAATGTAACGATTGGAAAAAATTGTTTAATTCACGCCAACGTAGCAATCAATAATAACTGCGTAATAGGTGATAATGTTACAATTCACGCCAATACAGTTTTAGGGGGAGATGCTTTCTATTACAAAAATCGACCAGAAGGTTTTGATAAACTAATTTCTGGAGGTAGAGTAGTACTTGAAGATAATGTAGATTTAGGAGCTTCTTGTACTATTGATAGAGGAGTAACAGGAGATACATTAATAGGTGCTGGATCAAAAATTGATAACCAAGTTCACATTGGTCACGATACTGTAATCGGTAAAAAGTGTTTAATTGCAGCGCAAACAGGTATTGCTGGTTGTACTGTTATTGAAGATGAAGTAACAATTTGGGGTCAAGTAGGTATTATTAGTGGATTAACTATTGAAAAGGGTACCGTTTTAATGGCACAAACAGGAGTTACAAAATCCTTAAAAAAAGGAGTATACTTCGGAACACCACAGCGTGAATACCGTCAAACTCTTAGAGAAGTGGTCTATTTAAAGAATGCAACAAATAAAGAAAAAAAGTAACCTAAAATTAATTGTGAAAACACAATTAAAAAGTTATTTTTGTCTGTCTTAAAAAATAAAAAAAAAGCAAACCAATGAGTGTTTTAGTAAATAAAGATTCAAAAATTATAGTTCAAGGTTTTACAGGAAGCGAAGGAACTTTCCACGCTAGCCAAATGATCGATTACGGAACAAACGTAGTTGGAGGTGTAACACCAGGTAAAGGAGGTCAAGAGCATTTAGGAAAGCCAGTTTTTAATACAGTTGATGAAGCTGTACAAAAAGCAGGAGCAGATACTTCTATTATTTTTGTACCACCAGCATTTGCTGCTGATGCTATTATGGAAGCTGCTGAAGCAGGAATTAAAGTAATCATTTGTATTACTGAAGGAATTCCTACTGCTGATATGGTAAAAGTAAAAGCTTATATTGATCAATTAGATTGTACTTTAGTAGGACCTAACTGTCCAGGAGTAATTACTCCAGAAGAAGCTAAAGTTGGAATTATGCCAGGATTTATCTTCAAAAAAGGTAAAGTAGGTATCGTTTCTAAATCAGGAACTTTAACGTATGAAGCTGCTGATCAAGTTGTAAAACAAGGTTACGGAATTACTACAGCTATTGGTATTGGTGGAGATCCAATTATTGGAACTACTACTAAAGAAGCTGTGGAGTTATTAATGAATGACGATGAAACTGAAGCAATCGTAATGATTGGTGAAATTGGAGGTAACTTAGAAGCTGAAGCTGCTCGTTGGATTAAAGCTGACGGTAACCGTAAGCCAGTAGTTGGTTTTATTGCAGGTCAAACTGCTCCAGCTGGTAGAACAATGGGACATGCAGGTGCTATCGTTGGTGGTGCTGATGATACTGCTCAAGCAAAAATGAAAATTTTAGCTGAAAATGGAGTTCACGTTGTAGAGTCTCCTGCTAAAATTGGAGAAATGGTAGCTAAAGTTTTAGCATAACAAACTACATACATATTAGAGTAAATTCCCGTTTTTAACGGGAATTTATTTTTATATTTGAATCCAATAAACTACCCAGATATAAGCATCTTGGGTATCAAAAAAAATATGTAAGAATTTAGAGGCAAGCTTTTGGGAATAAAACCCTTGGCTATGGTCTTGCGATTAAAACAACTAATAAATGAAACTTTTAGAAAATAAAACTGCAATTGTTACAGGTGCTACTAGAGGAATTGGTAGAGGAATTGCCTTAGAGTTTGCAAATCAAGGATGTAACGTTGCATTTACGTATAGCTCTTCTGTTGAAGCAGCAACTGCCTTAGAAAATGAGTTGAAAGCATTAGGAGTAAAAGCAAAAGGATATCAATCAAATGCAGCTGAATTTGATGCAGCACAAGAATTGGCTAAAAACGTTTTAGAAGAATTCGGAACTATTGATGTGTTAGTAAATAACGCAGGTATTACAAAAGATAATTTGTTAATGCGTATTTCTGAAGAAGATTTTGATAAAGTAATTGAAGTAAATTTAAAATCTGTTTTCAATTTAACCAAAGCAGTAATTCGTCCGATGATGAAACAACGTGCAGGTTCAATTATCAACATGAGTTCAGTTGTTGGATTAAAAGGAAATGCTGGTCAAGCAAATTATGCAGCTTCAAAAGCAGGAATTTTAGGATTCTCAAAATCTGTAGCATTAGAATTAGGTTCTCGTAATATTCGTAGTAATGTAGTTGCTCCAGGTTTTATTGAAACTGAAATGACTGCAAAATTAGATGAAAAAGTAGTTGAAGGTTGGAGAAATGAAATTCCTTTAAAAAGAGGAGGAACTCCAGAAGACATCGCTAACGCTTGTGTATTCTTAGCATCAGATATGAGTTCATATATTACTGGTCAAACATTATCAGTTGACGGAGGAATGTTAACATAAAATTTGACTTACTTGTAAAAAACAAAAAAGCCTGTGTTATTTTTATAATACAGGCTTCTTTTATTTTTAAGGGGGTTGTGTTTGCTTGTTAAGGGGTGCAAGCACGAGGGGTTTGTCTGGGGGACAAATTTCTAAACTCACAACTTAAAGGGGACATAAGTTTTAGGGGAGAGTTTAGTTTTTAATGATTTATAAAATTCAAAAGATTTGTTGGGGGATACAAATACTGAGGGGTTATTTGAATTTCACAACTCATTAAATTCTTTGGGGATTTTTTAGGGAATCATTTATAGTATCATCTTTTTTTGTAATCTTCAAAGGTTCCATCATCATATAGAACCAAAATATTTTTAATTTCTCTAAAAGCGGCCGATTCTTTTGGTTTTATAGCACTCTCTGAGAATTGCGTATTTGATTTTTTTTCGGGTTCTTGGTCAAATACTATATTTTCAGCGAACAGAGAAGGAGCTTCATTTTTTTCTATTTTTACCTCTTTCTCTTGGTTTTGTGTATTTGGAGGAAAACTACCTTTACCATACACTAACCAATTTAAATCAACTTCATCAAAAGCCGTTTCAACTTTTATAATAAAATCTAGACTTGGTTTATTTCTTCCTGATAGCAGGTGAGAAATGCTAGATCTTGGAACATCAATTTTATCCGCAAAACTTGACGCCGATAAATTGTAATAGTCTAATATCTGTTTTAATCTTTCAATCATTTGTTTACTAATGTAAACATTAGGGTTTGTTTACGATTGTAAATATATGTTGTTTTATAATTGTAAACAAGAAAAATTTAATATTTTTTCAAAACAATTCAAAACAAGACTATTAATTACTTCAATAAACAATATTTAAATCATTGTAATTTAAGCTTTTAAGTGTTTTATATAAAGAAAATTTATTTTTTTGATAAATGCCTTTATTTACATTTGTAATTAAGTTAATTGTTTGATTTGCTAAATTCACGAATGTAAATGCATTTCTTTTTTAATAAATATGATGTGTTTAAATGACCATTTATCCTTATTTAACTGACTTAAACGTCAAATAAGCAACTTTAAGGCGAATAATAATGATGTTGCGGTATTTTAAATCTAAATAAATATGAATCAGACTATAAACTTTATAATACTTCTATAACTACTTTAAATTACTTATAGGTTTAATCATATCCTTTTAAAGTACTTATATAAACAGATTATATATGCAGAATAGAAGTTGAATGAGAAGAATATTACAAATGTTACCACAATTTGATAGTTAATAAATGTAAAATACGCACTGTATTGTTTACTTTTGTAAAAAAAGAAAGCACCCTGTTTACAGAGTGCTTTTTGTAGTTGAGAATGTAGTATTCTACTTATTTTTTATTCTCTATCCATTTTCTTGCATTAACAAAAGCTTCTAACCAAGGAGAAACTTCATCTTGTCTGTCTTGTGGATAGTTAGCCCAGTTCCATTGGAAAGTAGAACGTTCAATATGTGGCATAGTTACTAAATGACGACCAGTCTTATCACATAACATTGCTGTATTATAATCTGAACCGTTTGGATTGTTAGGATATCCTTCATATCCGTACTTAGCAACAATGTTGTAATTGTCTTCAGTTTCAGGTAAATTGAATTTTCCTTCTCCGTGAGAAATCCAAACTCCTAATTCAGTTCCTGCTAAACTAGATAACATTACTGAATTATTCTCTTGAACTTTTACAGATGTAAACGAACTTTCGTGCTTTTTAGAATCATTGTGCAACATCTTACCATGCTCATTATGCTCTGGGTTGATTAACTCTAATTCCATAAACAACTGACATCCGTTACAAATACCAACAGAAAGTGTATCTTCTCTTTTAAAGAAGTTTTTCAAAGCAGTGTTCGCTTTTTCATTATATAAAAATGCTCCAGCCCATCCTTTAGCAGAACCCAAAACATCTGAATTTGAAAAACCACCAACAGCTCCAATAAATTGTATATCTTCTAACGTTTCACGACCAGAAATTAAATCTGTCATGTGAACATCCTTCACATCAAAACCAGCTAAATACATGGCATTTGCCATTTCACGTTCAGAGTTTGAACCTTTTTCACGAATGATAGCAGCTTTAGGTCTGTTAGTTACAGTACCCAGAGTGTCAGCAAGCTTTCCTGTAAAATGCGTTGGGAATGTATATTGTAAAGGTTGATTTTTATAATTATCAAAACGATCTTTAGCTAAACCATTTGCTGTTTGCTTTTGATCTAATAAATACGAAGTCTTATACCAAGTATCTCTTAATTCAGCAATCGATAAAGCAAAAACATCAGATCCGTTTTTAATATTTAATCGATCAGATTCAGTTACCGAACCAATTTTAAAGAATTCAATATTATTATTAGTTAAAGTTTGTTCTACAGAAGCGTCGATTGCTTGGAAAACAATTCCAGAGTTTTCAGCAAATAACAACTTGATACTATCAGCTTCATTTAAAGTAGATAAATCTAAGTTTGCACCTACATTTACATCTGCAAAGCACAATTCTAACAAGGTAGTAATCAATCCTCCAGATGCAACATCGTGACCAGCAACGATTTTTCCTTCCTTAATTAAATTCTGTAAAACATTAAATGCCGATTTAAAGAACTCATTATTAGTAATCGTAGGAGCAGAGTTACCTAATTTATTTAGTATCTGTGCAAATGAACTTCCTCCTAATTTGAAATCATCTTGTGATAAGTTGATATAATAGATATCTCCTTTGTTTGCTTGTAAAAGAGGTTCTACTACTTTAGTAATATCGTTACAGTTAGCCGCAGCAGAAATAACTACAGTTCCTGGAGAAATTACTTCTTCATTAGGATATTTCTGTTTCATCGATAAAGAATCCTTTCCTGTTGGAACGTTGATTCCTAAATCGATAGAAAAATCAGAAACAGCTTTTACTGCTTTGTATAAACGAGCATCTTCACCTTCATTTTTACAAGGCCACATCCAGTTTGCTGATAATGAAACCGATTGTAAACCATCTTTTAAAGGAGCCCATACGATATTAGTTAATGCTTCAGCAATTGAATTTTTACTTCCTGCTTCTGGATCAATCAATCCTGAAATAGGAGAGTGTCCAATTGTAGTAGCAATACCTTCTTTACCTTTATAATCTAATGCCATTACACCGACATTGTTCAATGGAATTTGTAAAGAACCAACACATTGTTGCTTCGCTACTTTACCTCCAACACAACGGTCAACTTTATTCGTCAACCAATCTTTACAGGCAACAGCTTCTAATTGTAAAACTTGCTCTAAATATTGTGTAAAGTTTTCTTTAGAATACTCAACATCAGCATAATTACGATTTACTGTTTTATCAGTCATAATCGTTTTTGGAGAACTTCCAAACATATCTTCTAAAGCTAAATCCATTGGTTTGTTACCATTGGTTTTAGATTCAAAAGTAAAACGGTGATCCCCAGTAACATCACCTACTGTGTACATTGGTGAACGTTCACGTTCAGCAATTTTATTAAGGGTGTCGATATGCTTTTCAGCAATAACTAACCCCATACGTTCTTGAGATTCGTTACCGATAATCTCTTTATCAGATAGCGTAGGGTCTCCAACAGGTAATTTATCTAAATCGATTTTTCCGCCAGTATCTTCTACTAATTCTGATAAACAGTTTAAGTGCCCACCAGCTCCGTGATCGTGAATAGAAACAATAAAGTTTTCATCACTTTCTACCATACCACGAACAGCGTTGGCTGCACGTTTTTGCATTTCAGGATTTGAACGTTGAATTGCGTTTAATTCAATTCCTGTTGAAAATTCTCCAGTATCAGCAGAAGAAACTGCAGCTCCTCCCATACCAATACGGTAGTTTTCACCACCTAGAATTACTATTTTATCTCCTTCTTGTGGAGTATCTTTTAATGCTTGTTCTTTTTTACCATATCCGATACCACCAGCTTGCATGATTACTTTATCGAAACCAAGTTTGCGAGCATCTTCTTCGTGTTCAAAAGTTAGAACAGAACCACAGATTAATGGCTGACCAAATTTATTACCGAAATCAGAAGCTCCATTGGAAGCTTTGATTAAGATATCCATAGGAGTTTGGTATAACCACTTACGTTCATCCATTCCTTTTTCCCAAGGACGATTTTCCTCTAAGCGAGAATACGAAGTCATATATACAGCAGTACCTGCTAATGGTAATGATCCTTTTCCACCAGCTAATCTATCACGAATTTCTCCACCTGATCCTGTAGCAGCCCCATTAAAAGGCTCAACAGTAGTAGGAAAGTTGTGTGTTTCAGCTTTTAAAGAAATAACAGATTCAAACTCTTTTGTTTCGTAAAAATCTGGTTTATCTGCACTTTTCGGAGCAAATTGCTCTACTTTTGGACCTTTAACAAAAGCAACATTGTCTTTATAAGCTGAAACAATATCATTAGGGTTTTTTGCCGAAGTTTCTTTAATTAATTTGAATAAAGAAGTTGGCATTTCTTCACCATCAATAACAAAAGTACCGTTGAAAATTTTATGGCGACAGTGCTCTGAATTTACTTGAGAGAATCCAAATACTTCAGAATCTGTTAACTTTCTTCCAATTTTAGTAGCTACTTCTTCTAAATACACAATTTCTTCTTCACTTAAGGCTAACCCTTCTTGCTCATTATAAGTAGCAATATCATCAATTTCTAAAATTGGCTCAGGTTGAATATTGATCGTAAAAGTTTCTTGGTTTAATCCGTCAAACTTTTGAGAAATCATAGGGTCGAAGTCAGAAAAATTATTAGCTACTGCATCAAATTCTTCAATTCTGATAATTCCAGAAATTCCCATATTTTGAGTAATTTCAACTGCATTGGTACTCCAAGGAGTAATCATTGCTGCTCTAGGCCCAACAAAAAAGGCGTCAAGAGACGCCGCATTTATTTTCGGTTGGTTGCCAAATAACCAAGTTAACTTCGAAATTGTTTCAGATGTTAATTCTTCTGTTGTTTGAACAGCAAAAACCTTGCTGTTTACGTTTCCAAAGAAATGAATCATTATTAGTTGTGTTTGTGTGTGTTTTTGAAAGGTGTAAATTTAATTCTTTTGGATGAAATAGAAGCATAAAAAAAGCAGCAAAATTTTGCTGCTTTTTATATGGTAATTTTACTTATTAAAGTAATGACTGTCAATATACATTTCTTGTTCAAACTTGTTTGTTGATACATTTATATCAATACGTTCAAAACTTTTTACTTCGTATGTAGATTTTGCCGATACACCTCTTATATCATCTAGTGCTGTTTTAAGCACAATTTCATTTTCATCACCAAAAGGTAAGATGTTATCCCAATGTTTCCATTCTTCGATTAAGATATTAGGCTCAAATCCATCACCATAATCATTTTGACCAAGCTTATTATAAATCTGAAAAACTATCGGTTGCATAGCCATTTTATGAGAAGAATTAGCAGAGTTTACATTTGTATAATCACTAATTGGAGAGTCATAGAGTGTTATAGATCCCTCGTTTTTACCTACTGTTTTGGTTCCTACTACTTTAACTTCTATAAAAGGGCGTAATCCGTTTATAATCATTTCACTAGCAGATGCTGTGCTACCAGAAGTTAAAACATATAATCTTTCAATACCAGACAGTCTATTAATGGTTTCTTCATGGGTTTTTTTTCCATCAGCCCCATAAACATTTAACGTATTATCAAAATAGTAAGGATCATTGTATTGAGAGTGTTTACTATTAAACTTTAATTCAGCAAATTTATCAGTACCAGCTTCTGCACGTATCATGCTTGCTAAATATGCAGATGTTTCTACAGAACCACCACCATTAATTCTTAAATCTAATACTAATTCTTGAACACCAGCAGACTTCAACTCGCCAAAAGCAGCGTTTAATTCATCATTATAAGATGATCTGAACCCATTATATAGTATATAACCAACTTTTGTGCCATCAACATCAATAATATTAGTTGAATGTACTGGATTGTCAGATACTACAGCTTGTGAAATTGTTTTATTTTCTTTAAAAGTTTGACCATCTTTTTCAGTAAAAGAAAATTCAGAGGTCTCTTGGTAATATCCATCAAGTACAGTTTCATAATTACTTACGGTCATTACAGTTCCATTTATAGCATTAATTATGTCTCCTCTTTTAAATCCTGCTAAATCTGCAGGAGAATTTTCAGAAACATGCTGAATATACATTACTACATAATCGGTTGTACCAACTCTAACCAAACTAGGTCTAAAACCAAAAGTTTTAGAAGTACCTTGAAATTGTTGTTGCTGAGCTACGTAATCTTCAAT
Source organism: Tenacibaculum sp. L6 (assembly GCF_028823685.1). Taxonomy (GTDB): domain Bacteria; phylum Bacteroidota; class Bacteroidia; order Flavobacteriales; family Flavobacteriaceae; genus Polaribacter. The sequence continues at coordinate 40,433 of NZ_JAPEHZ010000017.1, forward strand.
AAACCAAGAGAAATCATCATTTGCGTGCTTTAGGCTTTCAAATAACGAGCTAGGAGTACTATAGGAGTTAAGATAAGTATAGTAGTCATTTTTATTATCATCTTTACTATCTGTTAAATTAGGAACATCTTCTTGCCAGTTGTACCATGAGTTCATGGCTTTCCAAACAAAGTTGTTTACTTCATTGTTTAAAGTAACTTCTACAACAGGTTCCTCAATCTCTTTTTCTTTTTCAGGAACTACTTCATTGTCTTTACTACAGCTTAAAAATACAATAAACAGTAAAGATAATAATGTGATTTTTTTCATTTTAAAGTGTAATTATTTATTAGTTATTAAACAATATAACAGATAAATTATGAAAAACCCTACCTTTTTAACATAAAAGATATTATTTAGGAATCCTATCTCGCTCTATTTTACCATTTTTAACAGCCTTGTAGTTTTCATAACAGTTTAAAACGGCTTCGATTAATTGTAAATCACTAGCTTTTTTTATGAAATATTCAGAATAGTTGCAGTCAGAGAGTAGTTTGTTTAGCTCAGTTCTGTCCATTTCTAGATACTCCATCATAACTTCACGATCAAATTTACCAGCTAACATTTTACGTAAATCGTCTTCTTGTTTAAGTTTTTTCAGTTTTTTTAGCTGTTTAGGTTTGCTTCCGAAGTGATTATATACTAAATCGACAGGATTTAAGAGTTTAGCAATAGGAGAGGAGATCTTTTGAGGTTTTCCTACTTCATAGGTTTGTGGTAAACCGTTAATATGAATTCTTGTAAAACGATCTTTAGGTACTTGTTTTACATCAACTTCTAAAACACCAATAAGCTCTGTAGACTTAATTACGACTTCCTTAACCTCTTCAGGTTTTTCCTCTAAAGAAATTACCACTTCATTTCCTTTTAAAAGGTCGTTTGTTACTTTTAGTTTTATAGAAGAGTATCCTAAATAAGATACAAGTACAGTATCATTTGCTTTTGCTACTAGATCAAAAGCTCCTTGTTCGTTGGTAATTGTACCCACTACCGTATTTAAGTTTAATATATGTGCAGCACTTAAAGGTTTTTTAGATTCAGAATCTATAATTTGTCCTTTAAGGTTATTGTTTTGAGTGGTTTGAGCTATTGTTATAAATGATGAAACAAGTAATAACAATAAAAAAGTATATTTTTTTTGCATAATGCAATAATAAGCATAAATAAATTTTGTTTAGTTAATTATCTGTGAAATTGATACGGTAAGTACAAGATATTGTGGAATAAAAAAACACAAACTATATAATAGCTTGTGTTGTTTATAGTTGGTGCACATAAGAAGATTCGAACTTCCACATTCCTAAGAATACTGCCCCCTCAAGGCAGCGCGTCTACCAATTCCGCCATATGTGCGTAAACTAAAAAAGT
>NZ_JAPEHZ010000180.1 GCF_028823685.1 Tenacibaculum sp. L6
TGCGCAAAGGATGGCGTTTTATCAAAGGACGTGTAGTCAAAGCAAGCGCCAAAGTACCCAAACCTACTCGAAAAGGATTAGCAGCCCCAAAAAGAAAAGAGGGATTGACCGCTAGTGGACGTTTGAAAAAAGGCTATAAATATGCAAAGGGAGGTAGGATTGTAAAAGCTACCTCAAAAAAAAAAGTGCTGTAGCGCCTGCCACTAAAACCCAACAACCTGCTGAAAAAATTCCCTTAGAATTTTTAGCAGGTTTAGACTTTATTCAGGAAGAAGACACCAACACCACAGGACTGAATACCCCTGTACGTCCCGACCAAATCTATCAGATGATTACGGACAAGCTTATCGGTGCTATCAAGAGCGCTAAAGGAACGCCAAAATTGGGATGGGATGATAGCTTTTTAGAAAAAGGCGGGTATCTATCGCCTGTAAGCTTTGCCTCTAAAAAAGCCTATAGAGGTATCAATATCATACTACTAAAAAAAGGCAATCCTTTTGGAGCGTATCAAAACCCTTATTTCTTAACCTTTAAGCAAGTACAAGAAGCAAAAGGGAAACTCAAAAAAGGTGCTAAGGGATTAGAAGTAATCTACTTTACCCGCTTGTATAAATTTTCAGATGCTCAAA
>NZ_JAPEHZ010000181.1 GCF_028823685.1 Tenacibaculum sp. L6
GGGGCTTGGGCAGTGATTCGCTGTCCTGAACCGTCTTTGATAAGCAAAGGAACGCTTAGCTCGTGTGGGTGTATTTCAAGCTTTACAACGCCTTTGCAATCGTTCTTCTCGGAAAAGTTTATCTCAAAATCATCGGTAAACTGTTCGCTGTGGTATATCGTCTTCATTCTTAGCATGGGTTAGGGGCTTCTATCTCAAAGATGAACTCGCCACAGATGGGTCTGCTTCCTAGGGTTTCCCAACTGATAGTTACACGTTCGTTTTTGCTTTCAAAGTCAAGCTCTTTAAAGCCCTCGTTATAGCCGCCGCTTTTGTGTTCATAGTCTTTGATGTCCGTGGTCTCCGTCAGCAAATGTCCTCTGCTGTCTTTCAGGGTAATATCTGTTTGAGAAATCCCAAAAGGAACTAAGCGTCTTGCCATGGTTTCTCCTGTGGGCATGCCTGTGTCCATAGGGGGCATATAGGAGATAAAATACACTCCGATTACTTTTCCTGTGGGTATGGTATCGCTGACCTCGTTTTGCAAGAGTTCTTCAGGGGGAAGATTGGTCTTTAAAAGGTCTTTGTTGATTTTTATGCGTTTGTATATCTTTTTCATCTTTGGTGCTTGTGGTAA
>NZ_JAPEHZ010000182.1 GCF_028823685.1 Tenacibaculum sp. L6
GTTTTTTCATTGATACATTTTCAAATTACCAAATTACCAAATTGCTACATTGTTATATTACACAAAGTTAATTCGGATTGTTTAATATGATGAGTGCTGCTATAACTCCTGGAACCCATCCACAAAGTGTTAGTAAAAACACTATAATAATAGATCCGCAGCCTTTACCTATAACTGCTAACGGTGGAAAAAATATTGCTAATAAAACTCTTAATAAACTCATAGTACTTTTTTAGTTAGTATACTTAAAAGACGAGTTAATTAGAATTTTGTTACACCTCTAATTCTGTTACATCAACTTTCCAAAGAAAATAGCGTTCATCAATAATTTGTTAGTTCCAAACCAAAACGCTCTAAAGTTGGTATTATCTGTAAAAACAATCACTCTACCACTCCCTAATCGCTGGACTTTAAACGGAACAGTGTTTTTCAATTCCTTTAAGTTCTCTTTTGAAATATAACCACTCAATAACGGATTGTTTGTGTACTGAATTGGATTATTATAACTCTTGGTATCTGCTTGTATAAATTGCTTGGTATTTCTAAACAAAGCTATCTTATCGTTTTTGTATCCAAAATTGATTGGATGTGAGCGATCTACCTTTGCTTCAAAAAT
>NZ_JAPEHZ010000183.1 GCF_028823685.1 Tenacibaculum sp. L6
AAGTAGGCGAGAACAAGCAATTACTTATAGCCATTGTTGGGCAATCGTACTTTTTCTTTTTGTTCTGTCAGCGTTGGCAAAGACATACTCTTTTGTAATTTTAGGCTTGTGTGGTGGCTGTAGCGAATTGCAAATGTGTATGGCTTTATGCGTTGGCTTAATCATCAAATATTCCTCTAGTTTGATTCGCAATTTTTATATTTCCAATGTTCGGTCGAAGTGTATGATTTTCGGGTATTTGAATTTTATCAAAAGCAAGTTTTTCAAATTTTCTAATTCCAGAGTCAAGTCCGACTTTTTCTAAGTATTCCATTTTACTTTCATTAATTAGAATATCCAATTGTTCGTCAAAATATATTAATGAACGGTCGTAAGCTGTATGATGTAAAGCACAAAGACTTATACCGTTGTCAATTTCATCTGTACCTAATTCGTGCGAGTGTGGCACAATATGAGCTGCTTCGATTAACTCTAAACCTATTCCACACATAGCACACTTGTTATTGTAGGCATCATAAACTTTAATCCTGAAATTCGGGTCTCTTTTTTGTCTAGCGTGAGTAATTGTAAGAACACCTTCTGAAGTATCAAATTCACCATCTGCATTTTGATTGTT
>NZ_JAPEHZ010000184.1 GCF_028823685.1 Tenacibaculum sp. L6
CATTTGCAATTCGCTAAAGCCAACGCTACGCCAAAAATTGCAAAAGAGTATGTCTTGCCAACGCTGAAAACCAAGCTGAACTGAAAAAAGCCAGCTTACAACAATGTATAAAAATAATAGCGGGTTAGTCGCTAAAATGAAAGCAAGTAAATATAAAAAAGGTCTGTGTTTAACCGAAAAGTTAGTGCGTAAAAATCCGCTACTGCTCATACACGAGACCGTTAGCCACAAGCTAAAAAGCCAGCCGCACAAACAGCACATTTGGTTTTTGCCGACACGAAAGCCAACGCAGAAAAAACCAAAAGAGCTGTTTTTCGCCAACGCTCGAAAGGAAACTCATTGAAATTTTGTAGCTTTGCAACAATCTGATGAAAATTTTAACTTACATATTAGCCTTCACGGTAATCTTTCTCTCGGTAAAACCAGCGATTGATGCTATTCCGTTTTCGTCAGAAACCCAACAGACTTGCTGTAGCAGTAGTAAGTGTAATCCAATTTCTGACAATCATAATTCAGAAAATCAGAACGAACAAAAAGATAGCGGAATGTGTAATCCATTTCAAATTTGTGGCTCTTGCCTTTTGATTTGTGTTAGTACACCTTTTTTTCCAG
>NZ_JAPEHZ010000185.1 GCF_028823685.1 Tenacibaculum sp. L6
CTTTTTTGTTTTGTATGGAAAAGAGATTACCTAATGGCAATCTTTTTTGTTATTTGTTTTCCTGCATTTTCGATTTGCATTAGGTAGAATCCGCTAGTAGTTTTGTTAAATTCAATTACTTTGTTGAACTCACTTGAAATAGTAGAAAACTCTTGAGTTTCAAGCAATCTTCCTCTAAAATCGAATAAACGGATAATGGTTGAATTTTTGTCTTTAACCTTAAAGTTTACAGTAAGTGCTCCGTCAGAAGGAACTGGGAATGTACGAAGGTCTTTAAACAGAGTGTTGTCTGTTGCAAAACTTTCTTCAACAATAACTGTGTAATCTTCTACTTCGCCATTAAAATTTAATCCACAAGAATTCGGATCTGAATCAGGTTTTACCGAAACTCTCATAATTACTGAACCTAACGGAGCATCTTCAGGAACTGTAATACTCACAGTGTTAGATGTTATTTTGTAGGTTTCATTAGTGTCGAATGTACAGTTTTGGTTCCAATCTATCCAAGCAAAAGTATTTATATCACTATTGCCTGCAGCGTTAACGGTTGCTGTTAATTCGTAAGTTTCACCTCGTACTACTTGAGTATCTATAGCTGTAAAATCAGGA
>NZ_JAPEHZ010000186.1 GCF_028823685.1 Tenacibaculum sp. L6
ATTTCTCTTCATTGTTGCCACACTGTCTTTATCAAAGTCTAAACTTGAAATTACCTTACTGCCTGCCAATTGAGAACCTATGTCTAAACCGCCAGCACCAGAAAAGAATCCAATAGTTTGAATCTTACTATCGATTATTTGCTCAATTTTATCATTGACTGTGTAACCACGCTTGTCATATTTAATTCCTAGAAACTCATCTTTCTTTATTTTGAATTCCCTTTCAAATAACCTCAATTGAGGTTCTTCTAGTAGTGATAAAAATTCTCTTTCTAACTTGTAAGTTGCTAGCATATATTTAACTCTTTTTTTCTAAAGACTCAACAAGTAAATCTTTAGCTTCAATATTTAATATTTCTCCAATTTTGTATAAATCTTCAATACTTGGTTGCCTTCTGTTTTGAACATAGGAGTTTACCATATTGTAACTCTTCCCTAGTTTTTCAGCTAGCCAAGTTTGCTTTATACCTTTTTCATCTAAAACTTCTTTAATCCGATTCATTTCAGAATGTTTTCTATTTCTCAAATATACAGTGATATTTTATTATCTCACTAGATGAGCTAAATATTTATCAACAATTTTGGGTGGAGGGAAAAGGCAAGCTC
>NZ_JAPEHZ010000187.1 GCF_028823685.1 Tenacibaculum sp. L6
AAAATTAACGCAAACAACGAATATGACAATTCTTATGTTTTAAACTTAGATGAAGCTTTAGGTGTACAAGATGCTTATATTCTTGCTTGGAGACCTACTGACAATGGAAAAGCAGTTGTAGCTTATCGTCATGCTGGTTCTACAGAAGGTGTAGCTGGTGCTCAAGGCTTTTTTGCTCTTGTAGATTTGAATACTAAAACAGCTACTAAGATAGATGCCATTCCTTACGATCCTGACTTCTACCTATTCCAATATCAAGGCTTTGCTGTTGAAGGAAACGAAGTATACCTAACACAAGCCCCAGTAGGTGAAAACGGAAATATTTATATCGTAAACACTGAAACAGGCGCAGTAACCAAAGGAGCTGAGTTAATCAACGCCGAAGGAAGCCACTTTATTGGTGCTTGGTAAAGAGTAACCGAACACAAATAACCTCTAGTTCCATGTTGACAACTCAACATGGAACTTTTTTTTTGAAAAAAATCAAACAAAAAAACACTGTTTTTCAACCACTTAAAAAACAGTTCAAAAAAAAGTTTTTCAAAAAGCAAAAAAAGTTTTTGCAGTATCAAAAAACGTTATATATTTGCCACGCTTTAAAGGAA
>NZ_JAPEHZ010000188.1 GCF_028823685.1 Tenacibaculum sp. L6
ATAATGGGTTCGTTCTCTACTTTTTACATAGGTAATATCACTAACAAAGTATTGTTCTGGACGCACTATCTTTGTTTCTTTGATTAGATTGGGGTATTTGCGTAACCAATGTTTAGAGTTAGTGGTTTTAGTGTAATTCTTTTTAGGTTTGATTAACATGGATTCTGAGCGTAAATAATCAAATAGGGCATCTCTACCTATTTTTATTTCTTGATTATTAAACTCATCCTTTAGTAAATAATACAACTTTCGAGTACCTATTCTAGGCATTTGCATGCGTATTTTTAGGACTAAAGGTTTAATTTTAGAACGTTTTGCTCTTCGAGTGTTCTCTCGCTTAATGCTTTGATAGAATCCTTGTCTTGATATCTCAAACAATCGACAACAACGAGATAAACTTATCCTTTGTTCTTGTCTGATGCCTTGGATTGTTGAGATAAATACTTTTTTCTAATAGAAGTCCCATATTGACTATCAGAAATATCAATCATTTTATTGAGGATCAGGTTCTTTAACTTCTGATCTTCTAATTCTCGTTCTAATCGCTTTATTTTTTGGGCAGGTGTTTCTTTGGATTTTGATTTCATTAGTAAGGCAGGTTT
>NZ_JAPEHZ010000189.1 GCF_028823685.1 Tenacibaculum sp. L6
TGATATGAAATTGTGGGCTGAAATAATCTTTTTGCAGAACTTTACAAAGAACACCGATATAAAGTTTGCTGTTGAGAATGTTAAACCATATTACGAGCCATTTGTAAAACCAACTGCAAAACTTGGCAGACACTTGTTTTGGGCAAACTTTGATATACCTGAAATTGAAATAAAAGACGGACTTACACATAATGAAAGGGGTTCTTCTGCAAAAGGTTATTTTGATTTAAGACCATATAAAATGAAACACCGTAAAGACCAAATAATTCGCAATTGCGTTGACCCAAATGTAGGTAAGTATGTTCTGAAATGTGCAGTTACGTAGTATTGGTGCTAACGGTCTGGTGTATGGCTCGTTGCGCGCAAATTAGCTATTATTTTTCGGTTGAGCCACAAGCCAGTTTTTTAAATTTTACTATTTATCTTTTTTGTTGGAAATCGTCAAATTTAAAAATTTGGCGACTTTCCAAATATGCCTTAAATTTGGTTTAAGCAACTGACCAGCAATGAGCTATACACGTTGTTGCCAGTAGTGTTTTCCTCACAATTTGTCCGTT
>NZ_JAPEHZ010000018.1 GCF_028823685.1 Tenacibaculum sp. L6
ATTCAATAGCATCAACAGAAAAAGGATTTACTCCTGTTTGACCACCGTTTGTACCTGATGCTGCTAAACCAAACACATCATTATTGACAGCTCCATCAATATAAATAGCATTATAACGATTATTTTGACCTGCAATAGATATTTCGTTGTCATTAGTAATTTGTGCTTGTGGTGTTAATCTAACAAAATCAGCTATACCTCTAGATACAGAAGGTAAGTTTTGAATTTGTTTTTGAGAAATCGTTGTCTCAGATCCATTTTTATCAGATCCAAAAACACCGTTATTCTGAGCTGTAATTACTACTTCTTCTAAAGTATTAGCGTCTTCTACCATTACAACTGTAAATCTTTTAGATTCCCCTAAACCTAAAACAACATTACTTTGCTCGTAATTTTTTAGACCAACAAAAGAAATAGTAACCGTATAAGGTCCTCCTGATTTCATGTTAGTAATTCTAAAATAACCATCAAAGTCGGTTGATGCACCATACTTTGTTCCTGTCGGTGTGTGAACAGCAACAACATTCGCTCCTGGTAAAGACTCTCCAGTAGGATCTGTTACTTTCCCTCCAATGGAAGAAGTTGTTACTCCTTGCCCTAAAACCGTAGCTGTCGCAAAAAACAAAGCTACAAGTAATACATTTTTAAATGTTTTCATTTTTTAATCTAATTGTTATTAAATGCAAGTGCAAATATCCTGCTTTTACATATGGCTAATATTAAATTAATGTTAAGTTTTAACAAGAATTTAAGACGCTTTAAGTTAATAAAACTGAAAAACAAATCTGATTACCAGTCAATTATATATCAACAGAGTTGTTAACAAAACCTAATTATAAGTTAAAGAAATAAAAATAAATACGATTGACAGAAGTTTAATCGTTAACTAAGTTCTTTTGAGCCAATTCTTTTCCTAGTTCTACTCCAAATTGATCATATGAAAAGATATTCCATATTACTCCTTGAGTAAAAATTTTATGTTCGTAAATAGCTAATAACATTCCCAAAGTATAGGGCGACAGTTTATCGAACAGCATAGAATTACTTGGATGATTCCCTTTAAAAACTTTATATGGTAAAAGTTGATTTATTTGACTTGTTTGACCATTTAATTTCAACTCTAAATGAGCTTCTTCTTTTGTTCTTCCAAAAGCTAGTGCCTCTTGTTGAGCATAATAGTTTGCCATCAATTTCTCATGATGGTCTTCAAAGTCGTATAATGGTTCTCTAAAACCAATAAAATCCGCTGGAATTAATTTGGTACCGTGGTGTAGTAATTGCATGAACGCATGTTGAGAGTTTACTCCTGTTCCTCCCCAAATAATGGTTCCGGTTTGGTAATCGACTTCATCTCCATTTCTATCAACATTTTTACCATTACTTTCCATTATAGCTTGCTGCAAGTGCTCTGGAAATTTTGCTAAATATTGACTATAAGGAAGTACTAATTCTGTTTCAGCATCAAAAAAATTGTTATACCAAATACTTAGTAAAGCTAGTAAAACAGGGATATTTTCATCAAAATTAGTTGCTCTAAAATGTTCATCAACTTTTTCTGCTCCTTTCAATAACTCTTTAAAATTATCAAATCCAACAGACAAACAAATTGACAAACCTACGGCTGACCAAAGGGAGAATCTGCCTCCAACCCAATCCCACATCGGGAATACATTTTTCTTGTCAATTCCAAAACTATCAACAGCTTTCATATTACATGAAACTGCCACAAAATGTTTAGATATGTCAAAAACTGTGGCTGATTTCAAAAACCAATCTCGAATGGTATTTGCATTACTCATTGTTTCTTGAGTCGTAAAACTTTTTGAAACAACAATAAATAAAGTCGTTTCTGGATTAACCTTTTTTAAAATCTCAAAAACATGATCTCCATCAATATTAGATACAAAATGAGTATTTAGCTTATTTTTATAAAACTGAAGTGCTTCAACAACCATTTGAGGTCCCAAGTCTGATCCTCCAACACCTATATTAACAATATCTGTAATAGCTTTTCCTGTAAAACCTTTCCATTTTCCTGAAATAACTTTATTACTAAAAGCTTTCATTTTACGTAAAGCCGTTTGGATTTTAGGTTTTACATCTTTTCCTTCTACAAAAACTGGAATATCAGAACTGCTTCTTAAAGCTGTATGTAATACTGCCCTATTTTCAGTAACGTTAATTTTATCTCCTGAAAAGTATTTTTCAATAGCATCTTTTAGTTCCGCTTCTTCAGCCAATGAAACCAATAAATCTATCGTTTCTTGAGTAATTCTATTTTTAGAAAAATCAACTTGTAATTCATCTAAACTAATAGAAAACTCTTGAAAACTCTTCTTTTCTGTTCTTATTTTTAAGAAACAATTCTTTCAACTCATACTCTTTTGCTTGTTGAAAGTGTTTTGTTAATTTTTCCCAAGCAACAGTTTCAGTTGGCTTTATGTTAAGTAAAGGCATAGTTAATTCGTAGCTAATATTTCTTTTTCTTTAAATGAAAGAGGTTCTGGTTGAGGGAATTGTATACTATCTAATTGTCTTTTCAACGGTTTTATAAACTCAAAATACGTAGGTTTAATTTCTGCTGCCAAAGGTTCTGCTGAAGGAAGTTTTTCTCTAAACGGGTCTACTTGTCTACCATTTTTCCAGAAACGATAACACACATGCGGACCACTCGTATTTCCTGTCATTCCTACCCAACCTATTATATCTCCTTGTTTTACGTAATCTCCAACACGCACATTACGTCTCTTCATATGTAAATATTGAGTTGTATAGGTGCTATTATGTTTAACCTTTACGTAATTCCCATTACCTCCTCTTCTGGCAGATTCTACAACCGTTCCGCTAGCGGTGGTCATAATTTCTGTTCCATAAGGTGCAGCAAAATCAGTTCCTTTGTGTGCTCTTACTTTATTACCATATAGCTTAATCCTCCTTCTTAAATTATATCGTGAAGAAATTCGGTATTGAAATTTAATTGGAGATTTTAAAAAAGCTCGACGCAACATATTCCCATCTTGATCATAATACTCAGGAATTTGTTTAATTGAATCAGCAACAAATTTATACGCATATAAATCTTCTCCTCCATGACTAAAAACAGCTGCTTTTACTTCTCCATAACCTACAAAAACAGTGTCATTTATAAATTTTTCTTCATAAATTAACTTGAACTTATCTCCTCTTTGTAATCGATAAAAATCTAATGTCCACGCATAAATATCTGCAACCGTATTCGTAAGCGTAGGTTTTAGTTGTAAACTATCCATCGTAACCGAAAGATTTGAATAAATTTTACCTGCTATTTCTTTCTGTACCGTTTTAATTGGTTTTCTGTACTTGTACGCTGAAATTATAGAATCTTTAAAATCAATAATTGTAGCTTCAACTTTGTTGTGTTTATAAATAAAAACTTTGGCTTGTTCTAAAGTATCTTTAGATGCTAAAATGGTGTATGCTCTTCCTGATCGAACTCTTCTTACATCAAAAGTATCTTTAATTTTTGTAGCGATTTCATTTATTTTAGGATACATCACACGATGTCTATCCATAATCACCCCAAAACTTTCGCCTTCCTTAATCGTATCGTTAATAACAGTAAAATTATCTAAATTAAAACCGTAAGCTATAACTGGCTCTGGTTCTTTTATTTCAACAGGTTCTGGTATAACATCTTTTTTTTCTTCTTTACAAGAAAACAAAAGAAAAGCGATAATAAATGGAAGGATTATTTTTTTCAAAAAAAAGCTGCTTTAGATTTGAGTTTATGCGCAAAAGTACAAATAAATAGTATTTTTTCTTACACTTTAACAATTCATAAACAGCATATATTACTTTTTTAATCTACAACAATTTCAAAAGGGTTTGCTAAACCTTTATATGCGTCTAAATCTGCACGCAATGAACCAACAGCTAAAGAAGCTCTCATCTTGATAGGTATTTTATTATCATCTGCTGAAATCCAGATAGTTACACTTTCTTTTTCCTTGAAAACTCTACCTGCTTGAACTAAAGGTCTAAACTTTTGGGTTTTTACTTTACCAAACTTTGTTTTAACCGTTTCGTTGCCTAAAAAACGTAATTTGAACGGATAACTTTTATTATCAAAAAACATATCGAGTTCAATTTCTTCACCTTTTTTCATGTTTTCTGTATCTTGACTTCTTAAAAAATAAAAAGTAGAAATCATATCCTGAGGAGATTTTACTGAAATCAATGTATCTTTTTGTTTCAAAAAATCTTGAACGTATGCCGTATTTTTTTGATGATTAAAAGTTATATGACGATTCTTTTTATGTCCGCCTTCATCTATTTTTCTTTTGAATAAATACGGTTCAACTTTATCAATTCCAAAATAACTCTCATACCTGTCTTCAACCTTAAAAAACCAGCTAATAACTCCTGTTGTTTTTCCAGTTCCTACAGCATGAAGCACTTTTTTATTATTTAAGTTCTTCTCCTTTAATTGTAAAACAGCCGTTCCTGCTTTTAAAAATCCGCTATAACTCATATCAAATCGTAACCACTCACCGCTCTTATATGCTACAGGGTTTTCTTGCGCAAAGAAACTTTGCACAACGACTAAAAACGTAAAAAATAATATTCTTTTTCTCATAATATTCAAACTTATGAAAATTGATAAACAATTACTATTCCAAAAATCGAAAAAGCTGTTTAACGGAACATTAAACAGCTTTTATTTTATTGTTATACTGGTTAAAAAGTTCCCCAGTTTTTTAATTCTTCTTCACTCCATAGATATGGGAAGAAAATTCTTCTCTGATATTTAGGATGCAAATACTTACGCCAGTTACTACCACCAGTAGCTTCTATATCACCTTCTTCACCTCCAAGGTATTTTCCTGCAGCATTGTAATGAGCCATTACCCACTTTACATTTACAGTATAATCATAATGACGCATTGCTTTAATTAACGCTTCATCATTTTGAACGTCATCTGGTAATTGTTTGAATTTTTTTGAAAGGTTACAATCATTATAATCTTCCATAAAATCGATAAAATCACCCATATACTTCTTTTCAAACAACGTTAATAAGGTGGTTTTTTGACCTGTGGTATAGTTTTTTCCTGCTGCTTGCCAATACAAATGATCGTAAGCATTTTTAAATGATGAATTTCTGTCAATCGTATCTCTATAACGAGCATCTATCAAATTAATTAAATCTGTTGATGCAAACTCAATTTTACGATATTGTGCACTTTGAAAACCACTTGCAGGTGTAAGTGTATTGCGGAATTTTAAGTATTGGTCTACATCCATTCCGTCACCCATTACCGTGAATGAACTACATAACATATCAAAATAGCGACTAATACGCATTAGATGTTTAGAAAACTTTTCTGCTGTAATTTCTTCAGATTTTGCTACCTGATCAATTTCCCACAAAATCATTTTGAACAATAATTCGTTTACTTGATGATACATGATAAACACCATTTCATCAGGTAATGTTGTTCTTGGAATCTGTAACCCTAAAAGTGCATCTGTTTGTATATAATCCCAATAAGTTATAGGTTCGCTCCAAAGTAATCCTTCTAGCATTGCTTCTACAGGAACACCTAACTTATCGTATTTTTCTTCTATTGCTTTTAATATTTCTTCTTTGCTCATTTTACATTTGTTTGAGAAAAAAGAAAAGAGAAAAGAGAAAATAGACAGTAAAACCATCTATTTTCTTTTCTCTTTTTTCTATTATCTATTAGTTTATAACGTTCCTCTTAATTCTTGCTCTCTTTCGATTGATTCGAACAACGCTTTAAAGTTTCCTGCTCCAAAACCACGAGCCCCCATACGTTGGATAATTTCAAAGAATAACGTAGGACGATCTTCTACTGGTTTTGTGAAGATTTGTAATAAATACCCTTCTTCATCAGCATCAATCATAATTCCTAGAGATTTTAACTTTTCAATATCTTCTCTTAACTCGTGACTAAATTCTTCTAATCTTCCTGGAACTGCTTTGTAATATTCTTCTGGTGGAGTCGATAAAAACTCTACCCCTTGAGATCTTAATTGACTTACTGTTTTTATAATATCATCAGTAGCAACAGCAATATGTTGTACTCCTGCTCCTTCATAAAAATCTAAATATTCTTCGATTTGAGAACGTTTTTTTCCTTCAGCTGGCTCGTTAATTGGGAATTTGATTCTTCCGTTTCCGTTAGACATTACTTTACTCATTAAAGCAGAGTATTCTGTATGAATTTGTTTGTCATCAAATGATAAGAAGTTTTCAAATCCCATTACATCTTCGTACCATTTTACCCAAACATCCATTTGATTCCAACCAACATTACCAACCATATGATCGATATATTTTAATCCTGCTGTTGGTGGATTATAATCTGATTCCCATTTTTGGAAACCTGGTAAAAATGTTCCGTTATAATTTTTACGCTCTACAAACATATGAACTGTTTCTCCGTATGTGTAAATTCCCGCTCTCACAACCTCTCCGTGCTCATCTGTTTCAACAGTTGGTTCCATGTATGATTTTGCTCCTCTTGAAGTTGTTTCTTCATAAGCTTTTCTAGCATCTTCAACCCAAAGCGCTACTACTTTAACTCCATCACCATGTTTTACAATATGCTCATTAATTGGTGATTTACTGCTTAAAGGAGTAGTTAATACTAATCGGATTTTATCTTGTACTAATACATAGCTTACTTCTTCTTTTGAACCTGTTTCTAGTCCTTTATAGGCTAAGGATTGAAACCCGAATGCTGTTTTATAAAAATGCGCTGCTTGTTTTGCATTTCCTACATAAAACTCTACATAATCTGTTCCTAAAAGTGGTAAGAAGTCTTGCGCTCCTTCAAATATTTTTTCTAAACCGTAGTTTACTGATTTTATTTCTTTTGACATGTTTGTTCGTTTTTAGATACGAGAAAAGAGAAACGAGAAACTAGACTTTTAAAGTTTATTTTGAAAACCCATTGTCATTTTTTGAAACTCTGCTATCTTTTCTTCAATCAATGTTAATTCTTGTTGTGTTATATAATTCCTTTTATAGGCTATAATCAGTTGTGTTTCTAATTCAAATGATGAGCCTAAAGCTATATCAATAAAGTGAGAAAAAGACTTATCTGTTCTTGACGAACCTTCTGCAATATTACTAGGTATCGAAACTGAACATCTATTTATTTGAGAAATTAAACCAAACTTTTCTTCTTTAGGAAACTTGTCCATAAGTTTAAAAACATCTTCAACTATATCTATCCCAATATTCCAAATTTTAAGATTTTTATAGTTGTGTCTTTTCATAGTTAGGAATTGTCTCTTTTCTTTACTCCTTTTTCTATATTCTCAAAATTACTCCTCTAACCAAGATTTGTAATAATCTTCATCTGCTATTTTCATAGCTTCTTCGGTTACTTTTAACGGTTTAAAAGTATCAACCATTACGGCTAGTTCTTCAGTTACAGTTTCACCGATACTTCTTTCAGTAGCACCTGGATGTGGTCCGTGAGGAATTCCTGCTGGGTGTAACGATATATGTCCTGGAGCAATATCGTTTCTACTCATAAAATCTCCGTCTACATAATATAACACTTCATCAGAATCAATATTACTGTGATTGTATGGTGCTGGAATAGCCTGCGGGTGGTAGTCGTATAACCTTGGCACAAAACTACAGATTACAAAAGCATCTGTTTCAAAAGTTTGATGCACTGGTGGCGGTTGATGAATACGTCCTGTTATTGGTTCGAAATCGTGAATTGAAAATGCATACGGATAGTTATATCCATCGTATCCAACCACATCAAATGGATGTGTTGCGTACACCATTTCAATAATTTCATCTTGTTTTTTTACATTGATAACAAAATCGCCTTTTTCATCATGCGTTTCTAACTCTTCTGGTCTGCGGATATCACGCTCGCAAAATGGTGAATGTTCTAATAATTGTCCAAACCAGTTACGATATCTTTTCGGAGTATATACCGGACGATATGATTCTACGATAAATAATCTGTTATCTTCCGTATCGAAATCTAATTTATAAATGATTCCACGAGGAATTACTAAGTAGTCTCCGTATTTGAAATCTAAATTCCCTAACATCGTACGTAATTTCCCAGTTCCTTTGTGGATGAAAATTACCTCATCTGCATCTGTATTTTTATAAAAGTAATCTTTGGTAGATTCTTTTGGGGCCGATAAAATGATATTACAATCAGAATTAGTAAGAACTACTTTTCTACTTTTTAAGTAATCATTTTCTGCTGGAACTTGAAATCCTCTGAAGCGATACGATTGAATATTATTTTCTTTCGCTACTTTAGGCGCAATAGAGTATTGCTTACGAATTTCTTTGACCATTGTTGGTCTATATTCATGGTAGCTGTTGGTTGACATTCCGTCGAAACCAATTGTACCAAATAATTGTTCGTAATATAAACTTCCGTCTTCTTTACGGAATTGTATATGTCGTTTATGTGGAATTTTTCCTAATTTATGATAAAAAGGCATACTTGATAATTTGATAATTAATTAATGTGTTAATTTGATAATTAACTCCTTTTTTAACTAACTAGTTGCAACTATTCAGGGTTGCGCTTTATCATAAATTTTAAATGTGATAAAAGGTCTAACCAATACATTTCTAGAACTTTAGTTGTTGTTCTACAAATATACAGAAAAGTGTGGTTTTTTATTAACTTTCAGGAGCTAATTCTACCTCTAAACCATCTAAATCTGGTGTCATTTGTATTTGACAACCCAATCGGCTATTGTCTTCTACATAAAAAGCTTCGGCTAGCATTGCTTCTTCATCATCTCCCATTTCTGGTAATAAGTGATCAGATTTTACATAGCATTGACAAGAAGCACACATAGCCATTCCACCACAAATACCAATAGTCCCTTCTGGAGCTAATTCGTACGAACGAACTACCTCCATTAAGTTCATAGCCATATCTGTTGGTGCTTGTACTTCGTGAGTAACTCCGTCACGATCGGTAATTTTTATAGTAATATCTTGTTCCATCTTACAAATTCATTTTTTTCGAAGTGTTTTTTGCATCGGTATTAATTAAAATACTACATATAATTAACAAGCTTCCTATAATCTCTTCTTTAGGTATTTAATTAATTGCTTTTACAACTGCTTTTGGCGCTTCTTTTCTAGTACCATCAAAACCATCAACACCACCAACTGTGGTATATTTCATCACATATTTTTTATCTGGATGAATACGTTGGAAAGCACTTTGGCACATTAAAGTTGCTTCGTGGAATCCACATAAAATCAACTTTAACTTTCCTGGATATGTATTTACATCACCAATGGCATAAATACCTTCTACATTGGTTTGATAATCTAAAGCATTATTTACTTTAATGGCATTTTTTTCAATCTCTAATCCCCAATTGGCAATTGGTCCTAACTTTGGTGCCAATCCAAATAATGGAATAAAATGATCACATGCTAAAGTAAATGGTTCTTTATCTTTTTGCTCAACCACAACGCCTTCTACCTTACCTTCACCAACAATTCCTGTTACTTCAGCTGGTGTTATTAGCATCAATCTTCCTTCGTCTTTTAACTCTTGAACTTTATCAACTGAATCTAAGGCCCCTCTAAATTCATTTCTTCGATGTATTAATGTTACCGATTTAGCCACATCAGTTAAGAAAATAGACCAATCTAAAGCTGAATCTCCTCCTCCTGCAATTACCACGTCTTTGTCACGATACAACTCAGGCTCTTTAATCATGTACTCAACTCCCTTATCTTCAAAATCAGCAATATTTGGAATAGGTGGTTTACGAGGTTCAAAACTTCCTAAACCTCCTGCAATTGCTACTACTGGTGCTTGGTGTTTTGTTCCTTTATTGGTGGTAACGATAAACGTTCCGTCCTCTTGTTTTTCAATCGTATCTGCACGTTCTCCTAAGGTAAACCCTGGTTCAAATTGTTTAATTTGTTCCATTAATTTATCTGTCAAATCTCCTGCTAAAATCTCTGGATATGCTGGGATATCGTAAATAGGTTTCTTTGGATAGATTTCTGAACACTGCCCACCTGGTTGTGGTAAAGCATCAATTAAATGACAACGTAATTTTAATAATCCTGCTTCAAAAACCGTAAATAATCCTGTTGGTCCTGCTCCAATAATTAATATGTCTGTTTGTATCATTTTAGTTACAAAATTGTCTTTTTATATTGACAATTCCTGCCTTGGTATTTAAGACAGGAATGTTTTATGCGTTAGTGATTGAGTGACTTGTTTGAACTCTCCTCTTTTTTAAAACCGGAAAGCTAACGACGAAAGCACATTCGAGCACCCAAAGTTACAGTAATAATTCATTTTAAAACCTGACTTTTATCAGTTTTAAGCTACGTTTATTACCTCTTTAATTTCTGGCGCATATTTTTTAATAGTAGCTTCCACTCCGTTCTTTAAAGTCATCTGATTAACAGAACAACCACTACAAGCTCCTTCTAACTGTACTTTTACCGTATTATCTTCAATAGATAACAACTTGATATTCCCTCCATCACTTACTAAGAATGGACGAATTTCCTCTAAAGCTTTTTCTACGTTATTTTTTATGTCTGTTGTTGCCATAATAAGTCCCTTTTAATCTCCCCAAGGGGAGAAACTCAAAACAGGGTGTCTGAGTTTTATTTATACTTTCTTAGCACATTACATGTAGTGAATCCTACTATAACACTCACTTTCTCCCTCCCTTTGGGAGGGATAGGGTGGGCTTTATTTTGTGCTACAACCACTCATGGTAGTAATTCGTACTACTTCTGTTGGTGGTAAATTAGCATTTCTTTTTAATAGTTGTGAAACCATTTCTTTAGTTACCTCTGTAAAAGCTTCTGCTAGTGGTGTGTTTTCTTGTAAAGCTACTGGATGTCCAACATCTCCTGCTTCACGTATGCTTTGTACTAATGGTATTTCTCCTAAGAAACTTGTTTCAATATCTTCTGCTAAATTTTTAGCTCCTCCTTCTCCAAAAATATAATATTTATTATTAGGAAGTTCTGCTGGTGTAAAATACGCCATATTTTCAACGATACCTAATACTGGCACGTTAATACTTTCTTGTTTAAACATTGCCACTCCTTTTTTAGCATCTGCTAAGGCAATGTTTTGCGGTGTACTTACCACAACTGCTCCGTTAATTGGTACTGCTTGTACTATTGATAAGTGTACATCACCTGTTCCTGGGGGTAAATCGATTAATAAGAAGTCTAACTCTCCCCAATCTGCATCAAAAATTAATTGATTTAATGCTTTTGAAGCCATTGGTCCACGCCAAATTACTGCTTGATTAGGATCTGTAAAAAAACCTAATGATAATAATTTTACTCCGTAACTTTCAATCGGCTTCATTTTTGAACGTCCATTTACGTTTACCGCTAATGGCTTTTCTCTTTCTACATCAAACATTAAGTGCTGTGATGGCCCGTACACGTCGGCATCTAACACTCCAACTTTGAATCCCATTTTTGCTAATGAAACAGCCATATTTGAAGTAATAGTAGACTTTCCTACTCCACCTTTTCCCGAAGCTATAGCAATAATGTTTTGAATGTTAGGAATTTCTTTTCCTCTAATTTGATTTGGATTTTCTTTTTGTTGAACCTCCACCTTCACATTCACTTTTACATCGATTTTTTGATCAACGTGTTCGTGAATTGCTTTCATAATTTCAACTTCTATTTTCTTTTTTGCTTGCAATGAAGGGTTTGAAATTGTTACATCAACAATTACTTCATTTCCAAAACTTACAACGTTAGTTACATTTTCGTTTTCAATTAAGCTTTTACCTTCTCCTGGCGCTGTAATTGTTTCTAACGCTTTGTATATATCTTGTTTTTTAAAACTCATGTTTTAGGGTGTATACTTTGAGCAGCAAGCTTTAACCTTGTTGCTTATTTTTATTTAATCTTAACTGCAAAGATACATTTTAGAGCGCAGAAAATAAAGTGTTTAGATAGCTAATATTTATGGTTTTATCAACTTGTTTTATAGACATAAATTCTGCGGATTAACTCTATTTTTAGAAATGTGAGATACAAACTTTTAAATAGCAAGAACTAGTGCAACTCTTCGCTCGGATTCCAAAACACCTTTTCAAAATCTTGAATTTGATTATCAATAACTTTTATCCCTTCGCTTTCTAGTAATTGCTGCATTAAATTAGTTCCATCAAAATGATGTTTCCCTGTCAACAAACCTTTTCTGTTTACCACTCGGTGTGCTGGTACTTCTTTTTCTGAAGAATTATTCATTGCCCATCCTACCATACGTGCGGAACGAGCTGCACCTAAATAAGTCGCAATTGCTCCGTAACTGGTTACTCTTCCGTAGGGAATTAATCGAGCTACTTCATATACTTTTTCGAAGAAGTTTTTGTCTGTCATACCGTAAAGATAACGACATTTAACAAACACCAATCAATAGAAGAAAAACAAAAAATCCTGCAAAAATGCAGGATTAGTAATTAAGCTTGAATTTTATATAAGTAATCGGTTTTCCGATTTCTAAATATTGTTTCTCGTAGAATGTTTGCGTACCCGTTACTTCTTCTGGGCTGTACACGTTTTTATACACATCGTGGTTGGCGTGTAAAATTTCGTGTCCTTCACCATGTAACAACCCTAAAGTATATCCGTGCATAAATTCGCTATCGGTTTTTAGGTTTACAACTCCTTCTGAATTTAAAATACCATGGTATTTCTTTAAAAATTCAGAATTCGTCATACGGTGCTTAGTACGCTTATACTTAATTTGTGGATCTGGGAAAGTAATCCAAATTTCAGAAACTTCGTTTTCAGCAAAAATATAATCGACCAACTCTATTTGGGTTCTAATAAATGCAACATTGTTCATGTCGTTTTCAAGGGCGGTTTTAGCTCCTCGCCAAAAACGTGCTCCTTTAATATCAATACCAATAAAATTTTTATCAGGATTCTTTTCTGCTAACGCAATGGTATATTCACCCTTACCACAACCCAATTCTAAAACTATCGGATTGTCGTTTTTAAAGAAATCTTTCCACTTTCCTTTGTGTTGAAAATCGTTAACTACTTCTTCTCTAGTTGGCTGAATAACATTAGCGAACGTTTATTAATTTGTTTTTACTTCCCAAAGTGTATAGAAATTAGGCTCTGTCTTCAGTTCCTTCTTTTTTGAAACGTGCTGCTTCTTTCATCCAATAAGCAAATAACACTAATAGGATTAATAAAAAGAACCAGTTTACAGCGTTAGACGTCCACCAACCTGCATCTGATTTAGCGATTGTTAAACGTAACCAATTAAACGGAGTGAATAAAAAGTCGGTAAATAAACTACCAATCCATTCAAAAATATTGCCTGCTATCATATCTTAAGTATCTTTACAGCTGCAAAAATATAAAAAGAAACAATGTTAGCCAATTTTTTCGGTAAATCTAAACCCATAAATTTTATTGTACTCCTTGTACTTTTTTTAGGGTATTTTGTTTTAAGTATTTTTTCTAAAGAATTATCATTCAATCTTCTTACAGAATTAGGGTGGTTTTTAGTAGTTTTTTCTGTTTATAATTTTATCATTGCCAAAAACTTACTAACCTACGATAACTCTTTTGCTTTTCTGTTTTTTGTAATACTAATTGGTTTTTTTCCTGATGTTATTAACATAAACAAAACTTTTTATGCGAATTTAACTGTACTACTCTTCTTACGAAAAGTATATAGCTTACAGTCATCTAAAAACCTGTTTCACAAATTGTTTGATGGTGGTTTATGGTTAGGAATTTCTTTTTTGATAGAACCTTATACAGCCTCGTTAATCATACTGCTTTACCTATCAATTTTTCTACATCAACGGTTTACATATCAAACCTTGTTGATTCCTGTAATCGGAATTTTCGGACCTGTATTTTTATACTTTACCTATTGTTTTTGGTATGATGAAACAGAAAAATTCACAGCTCTTTTTAACTGGAATTTGTATCCTGATTTAAGTTTTTACTCGCATCAAAAATCATTATTCCCTATACTTTTTATTAGTTTCTTTTTAATAGCCTCTATACTTTTAAAAAGTCCTGGAGCACTTTCTGTACCTAATAAGTTTAGAAAAAACTGGATTTTAGTGCTGACACAGTTTGTTATTTCAACTATAATTTTTCTTTTAGTTGAAGATGGCTCTGGAACTGAATTTTTATATGTGTTTTTCCCAGTATCTGTTATTCTAGCTAACGGAATTGAGTTTTTTCAGAAAAAGTGGTATGCTAATGCTATTATTGTTTTGTTTTTACTTGCTTCTTTTGTTGTAAGTGCATTTATGTAAAGTTCTACAACTTTGCTCCATAAGCTAAATCACCTGCATCGCCTAAACCAGGAACAATATATCCTTTCTCATTTAACTTTTCATCAATATCACCAATCCATAAAGTTGTTTCTTCAGGAACGTGCTTTGCTACATACTCAACACCTTCTTCTGAACCGATTACCGATACTAAGATTATTTCTTTAGGTGTTCCGTATTTTTTAATTCCTTCATAAACCTCAACCATTGAGCGACCTGTTGCTAACATAGGATCTACTAACAATAATGTTTTTCCATCAATTGACGGTGCTGCAAAATATTCTACCACTATTTCAAACTCTTCATCATTATTCGGATGGTGGCGATACGCCGAAATAAAGGCATTTTCTACATCATCAAAATAATTCAACATTCCGTTATGCAACGGTAATCCTGCTCTAAGAATTGAGCACAACACAATATTATTCGTTGGTAAATTTGCTTGTTTTGTGCCTAAAGGAGTTGTTATTTCTTTAGAGTCGTAATTCAATTCTTTACTAAGTTCATATCCTAAAACTTCACCTATTCGTTCTATATTTCTACGAAAACGCATTGAATCTTTTTGAACGGTAACATCTCTAAGTTCTGCTAAGAATTTATTAAGAATAGAGTTTTGCTTTGCTAAATGATGAACTTTCATTGACTTAAATCTTTTAAAACTTTACAAAAGTAACAGAAATTTATTAGGATTTCACAAAGTTAGCTAACGCTTTTAAGAGCTCTTCTTTTGCTTCAATATGACTCATATGACCGTTGGGTAACTCAATTAAAGTGGTTTTTGTTCTGTTCGATTCTTTTACAACAGCATCATAATTTAATATTGAATCTTGTTTACCTGCAATCATCAATCGTTTATCAATTGTTTGCAAAACTGCTTCTTTGTTTTCACGTAAACGCATTCCTTCACTTGCAGCAATATATCCTCTTACAGGAGTTTTTAACGCTTCAGCTCTTACTTTTTCTATTACTTCGGAAAATTGCTTTCGGGTTTGTTCAGCAAATAAATTACCTATCGACATTTTTACCAAGGTCTCATAATTTTCTTTTGCCATCTCATTAGCTCTAAGGCGTAACTTTTTTCTTTCTTCGCTGTCTGCTTGAGAAGTAGAATTCAGCAAACACAACCCTTTTACATTCTTCGGATATTTTTCTGCAAAAGCAAGAGCAACATAGCCTCCCATTGAGTGTCCTACAAAAATAGCTCTGCGAATTTTTAATTCTTGTAACACCGATTTTACTGCTTCTGCCATTTCAACCATCGAATGAATATACCCAATACACCCTGTTTTTCCATGCCCCAACAAATCAACACATATCACACGGTTTCTTTTAGAAATTTCCTCAACAACAGCATCCCACATGGTATTATTTTCTAAAAATCCATGCAACAAAACAACACTATTCCCTTTACCAGTATCTGTGTAAAAAACTGTGGTTTCCTTAAATTTTACAATCATTTTTTAATGTATATTGGTCGCCTATTAATTTGTTAAACGATGCACAAAACTAAGGAGATATTTATAAACGGGTTTGCTTTATTTTCAATGTTTTTCGGAGCTGGAAATTTGATTTTACCTCCTCTTTTAGGTAAAAACGCAGGAAACTTATGGATTTGGGTTACACTAGGTTTTTTTGTTACAGCTGTATTTATTCCTATGTTAGGAATTTTAGCACATGCTAAGTTACAAGGAACCATGTACGATTTTGGTAAAAAAGTATCTCATCCTTTTAGCCTTGTTTACTGCTTTGTTATGTATGCCATTTGTCTTGCCTTACCTGCACCAAGAACAGCATCTGTAACTCATGAAATGGCTATTGCTCCTTATTTTGATAGTAGTTCTTTACTTACTAGTACTGTTTACTTTGGGTTGGTTTTTATCTTTTCAATAAACCGTTCAAAAGTATTAGAATTGTTAGGTAAGTTCTTAACTCCACTCATCATTTTTATTTTATTGGCGATTATTTTTGTTGGAATTTTCACCGCTCCTGAAGCTGTAAACCCATCATCTTTTAAAATGCCTTTTGTAGACGGTTTACTAGAAGGTTATCAAACTTTTGATGCTATTGCCTCCATAGTCGTTGGTGGAGTTTTAGTTGTTTCGATGAACTTTAACACCAACACTTCGTTTGAAGAGAAAAAAGAATTAATTACCAAAGCTGGATTAATAGCAGGTTTCGGTTTGTTAATTATCTATGCAGGACTTATTTATAACGGAGTTTTATTTAGTTCTACTTTTGGTGAAGGTGCTACCAGAACAGAAATTTTAAACTCTTTAAGTTATCAAACACTTGGTAATATAGGTAGTGTTTTTTTAAGTGTTTTGGTTGCTTTAGCATGTTTTACAACAGCAGTTGGAATTATTACAGGTACTGCTGATTACTTTAAAGGAATCAACAACAATTCTCAAAAAGTTTTTATAATCACTGCTATTATTGGTTGTTTATTAGGAATTGCTATTGGACAGTTTGATGTAAAGTATATCATAAACATTGCATTACCTGCATTGATGTTTATTTACCCAATAACCATCATTTTAATTATATTGAACGTACTTCCAGAAAGATACACTTCAACTACCGTCTTTAAAATTGTGGTTGCAGTTACTTTTCTATTCAGTATTCCAGACTTTTTAGGATATATTGTTGATACTGAATATTTATCTGGAATAAAAAATACCATTCCGTTTGCCAACCAAAATTTAGGATGGGTATTACCTGCTATTTTAAGTTTTGTAATCGCTAATTTGATTCAAAAAAAAGCTTAACTAAATAGTCTATTAGACTGCTGAATAAATCATAAACTAAAAAAGCTCGCGATTGCGAGCTTTTTTACTTTAGTTTATCTAAGTTGAATATCTTAAAAACGATATCCTAAATTTATTCCTACTCTAGGTACAACTGGACGAGATTCCGAAGTAAATAAGTTTCTACCTAAACCTCCATAGATATCTACCACAAAACCTCCTGAAGATACATATTTAGATCCAACCGCTACACCCAAAGCTCCATCCGTATATTCTTTGTATTGTTTAAGCGTTGTTCCTTCTACCGTAACCTCTCTTTCACCTGTATTTATTCCCATAAAAACTTCTCCAAAATAATTCCAGTTACTACTATCGCTAAAATAATGACGGAAGAATGGAGTGAACATTTGCTTTTCGTTGTACTTAAAATCAGCCGATCTTTTTTCAAAATTGAACAATGCTGAAATACCGATTGACGAACGTTCTGTTGTATAATATTCGTACGATAATTCTAATGTTTTAAAAGCTAAAGCATCAAATAAATCTGCTTTAATTTCTTGTTGTGCCTGTGCAAAAGAGCTAACAAAAACGACAACTACTAAAAGTATTTTTTTCATATTAAATTTTACTGATTATTTCCTTTTTATACCTATCAAGTATAATACCGCAAACTTACACCTTTTGCTAAAATTGAAACAGCAAAGTATTGTTAAAGGTTATTAAGAACAATTGCAATTGGTGTCGCATTTATTTTTTTTAGCCTTAAAGAAAAACTTTTTCACTAAAAAAATAACCGCTCCTAAAACAACTAAATATGTTAAAACTTCTTGCATTAGCTTAAAATTTGATAGGCTGCAAAAGCAGATAAGTACGCTAAAACACCCATGCTTACTAATTGAACCAATGGCCATTTCCAGCTTTTTGTTTCACGTTTTACAATTGCCAAGGTTGCCATACATTGCATTGCAAATGCATAAAACAACAATAACGACATTCCTGTAGCAAAATTGAATCGTTTTTCACCAGTATCTGGGTTGATTTCTGACTCCATTTTTTGTTTGATAGTAGTTGAATCTTCGCTGTCATCTTCAACACTATAAATGGTAGCTAGTGTACCAATAAATACTTCACGAGCAGCAAAAGAACTAATCAATCCAATTCCTATCTTCCAATCATAACCTAGCGGTTTAACAATAGGTTCAATGGTTTTACCTGCTATTCCAATGTATGAATTTTCTAATTTAGCTGAAGCTATCTTCTTCGATAATTCTTCTTCTGACAACTGCTGATTCGCTACATTTTCAACTACACTTTTTTCTGCATTTTCAAAAGCTGACGGTCCGTGAGATGCTAAAAACCACAATACTATCGAGATTGCTAAAATAATTTTTCCTGCTCCAAAAACAAATGCTTTCGTTTTATCTAATACATCGAAAAATACATTTTTTGCCGACGGTATTTTGTAGTTAGGCATTTCAACTACAAAAAGTGAGTTGTTTTTAATCTTTAATGTTTTGTGTAGAACATACGCCGCTATAATCGCCGCTGCAAACCCTAAAATATACAGTGCTAACAAAGTAAAACCTTGTAAACTTAAAAAACCGAACAATTTAGTATCAGGAATTATTAATGCGATTAAGATAGCATATACTGGTAAACGTGCCGAACAAGTTGTAAACGGTGTTACTAAAATGGTAATTAAACGCTCTTTCCAACTACCAATAGTACGAGTTGCCATAATTGCTGGTATTGCACAGGCAGTTCCTGAAATTAATGGAATTACACTCTTACCACTCATTCCAAATTTACGCATAATTTTATCCATTAAAAACACTACTCTACTCATATATCCTGATTCTTCAAGGATAGAAATAAACAGGAATAAAATGGCAATCTGCGGAATAAAGATTACTACTCCACCAATACCAGGAATCACTCCATCGACAAGTAAGTCGGTGAACATTCCTGCTGGTAGTTGTGCTTTGGTAAACTCAGCAATATCTGCAAATAAACCATCTATAAAATCCATTGGAGTAGACGCCCAATCAAAAATAGATTGGAATATCAGTAGTAATAATCCGAAGAAAATTACATACCCAAATATTTTATGTGTAAAAACTCTATCGAGCTTACTACGTACATCTGTAGCTTTTGATTTATCTACGTGATACGTTTTCTTTAAAATGTTATTTATTTGCTGATACCTATAAATTGTTTCTTTATGTTGATGCTTTTTCTGAGTTGCTTCTTCACTTTCAAACTCCTTTATTTTCTCTTTTTCTACATCAGAAAGTAATGAAGTGTTCTTTTTGGTAAGTAACATCCACATTTCATAGGCTGTAAATTCATCACTTACTAAAGACAGCTTCTTAAAATAATTCGCATCTATTTTTTCTGCTAACTCGTTAAAGTTAGAATGCACTTGCAACGATTCATAATTGGCAATTACGCTTTTTAAATCATCAACTCCTTCATTATTTCTTGCCGACATTAACACTACTTTGGTGTGCAATTCTTTTTCTAAAGCAGGGATATCTATCGAAATTCCTTTACGTTGTAGCTGATCTGCCATGTTTAAAGCCAAAACCGTCGGAATTTCTAAATCTTGAATTTGAGAAAACAGTAATAAGTTTCGCTTTAAGTTTTCAATATCAGCAACCACAACAATCATATCAGGTTTATCATCTCGATGCGCTGTCATCAAAGTTTTTAAAACGATACTTTCGTCTAAAGAAGTTGGGTTGATACTATAGGTACCTGGCAAATCGGTAATCGTTGCGCTTTTACCATTGGGTAGTTTAGAAACTCCTTGTTTTTTATCAACAGTAACTCCTGGATAGTTTCCTACTTTTTGATTTAAACCTGTAAGTTGATTGAATAATGATGTTTTTCCTGTATTCGGATTTCCGATTAATGCTACTTTAATACGATTACTCATCGACTATAATTTAAATATTGATATTTGACAAGCTGTCTCTTTTCGAATTGCTAAATGACTCCCATTTACACAGATGTACATAGGATCTTTTAACGGAGCTATTTGAAGTAATTCAACCTCTGTTCCCGGCAAACAACCCATTTCTAATAACTTTAACGGAATTTTATCTAAACATTCTTCAGATATAATTCCTTTTTCTCCGATTTGTAATGATGCAATTGTACTCAAAAGACACGTATTTTTAGCTAGCAAATATACTAAAATAGAATCATTCTAAACAATATATTGAAACAATATATCATTTACCTACAATCGGTTGTTCTCTTTGTTTGTTATCTTATATTTGTGGTATGACTTTCAACGAAATTATTGGGCAAGAACACATTAAAAAACACTTACAGCAATCTGCTGAAAACAATAGAATTCCGCACGCGCAACTCTTTGTTGGTAAAGAAGGTAGCGGAACCTTACCTATGGCAATAGCCTATGCTCAATACTTGTTGTGTAGTTTTTCAGATAATGCGGAAGCTTGCAATATTAAGTGTAATAAATTACAGCATCCTGACTTGCATTTTGCTTTTCCTGTTACTACAAACGATTCAGTAAAAAAACATCCAGTTAGTAATTTATTTTTAGAAGATTGGAGATCTTTTATCGAAAAACAACCTTACGGAAGTTTGTTTAATTGGCTACAACACATTGGCGTAGAAAACAAACAAGGACAAATTGGAGTTGATGAAGCAGAAGACATTGTAAAAAAACTACAACTAAAATCGTACGAAGGAGGGTTTAAAGTGATGATTATTTGGATGGCTGAAAAAATGAATGTTGCCGCTTCAAATAAATTATTAAAACTGATTGAAGAACCACCAAGTAAAACAGTATTTATTTTAATTACTGAAGATGAAGAGCAAATTATAAACACAATAAAATCTCGTTGTCAAGCTTTACATTTTCCTGTGTTAAGCGAAAGTGATATTGCAACCACTTTAGTGCAACAAAAAGAAATATCAGAGAACGAAGCAATAAAGATTGCTCATCAATCAGAAGGGAATTATAACAAAGCACTACACATTTTAAACAACAATTCAAACGATTTAGTTTTTGAACAATGGTTTATTACTTGGATTAGGGCTGCATTTAGAGCCAAAGGAAATGCCGCTGTTATTCAAGATTTAATTGGTTGGTCAGAAGAGATTTCAAAAACAGGTCGTGAAACACAAAAGCAGTTTTTACAATATTGTTTACAGTTTTTCAGACAAGCCTTATTACTTAATTACGGAACTCCAGATTTAGTTTTTTTAGAAACGCAATCAGCCAATTTCGAATTGTCAAAATTTGCTCCGTTTATCCATAGTGGAAATATCATGACTATTGAAAAAGAAGTAAGTGATGCGCAATACCACATTGAAAGAAACGGAAACGCTAAAATTATTTTATTAGATTTATCTATCAAACTAACACGTTTGTTGCATACCAAAGAAGAAAAACTTCAATCATAAGAATTATGAGAACACAATATTTTATTGCTGCGTTAATTTTCGGAATGTTTTTTGTTGCCTGCAAACAAGAAAAAGAACCTTTATTGAAAGATTATTTGATTGGTAATTGGGAAACTACCTATTTAAAAATAGAATATTTAACAGCTAACGAAACGGATAGCACATCTGTTTTTGAAGACGATTTTAGCAAGCCAACATCAGGAAAAGCACAATCTACCTATAACAACGATGGTACTTTTTCTGCATGGTTCGTACAGCCTGATGGGCAAAAAGAAGGTGAAACGACCGGAAAATGGGAAACTAAAGGAGATAGTTTGTTCGTAGATTATTCATATTTAGGAAATCAGGTGCAAGCTTGGTATACAATAAAAATAGCTGAAAATGGTTTTGAAGCTGCCTCTACATACGATTGGGATAACGACGGTGATAAGGACGATACTTTATCAATGAAAACTAAAAGAATTAAACCATAAAATTGTACATTTTCAATAACATATCGCTACGAATTAGAATATTCTTGTCAATGATACTTTTAGTGTTATTGGCTTCTATTTTAATTGTTTTAGTCACAATTTACCAGTACGATGAACAAACTAAAGATTATAACATCTCAAGGTTTGAACGTAAAGAAGCATCTACAAAACAAGATATAGAAATAGAGTTAAAACGTAGAACAACGTATCCTGTAACTACTCAAAATTTAGCTAAAATATTTCAAGACAGAATTTATGACATTGCTTATGTACATAAACTTACCATTTCAATGTATGACATGGATGGTAATCTGTTAAAGTCTTCTATTCCTTATAATTTCGACAAAAAAGAAGGCAACAATCTTTCTGATGAAACGATTAGAACTCTTGCTAATAACTCCAATCATAAAATCTTAAAAAGTAGAACAGAAAAAGGAGTTACCTACCAGTCTTCTTACTCGTATATTAATGATACTCGTTTTAAACGAATTGGAATTTTAGAATTGCAAATTGCTCAAGACAACGAAGAGCAACAGCACGAACTTCGCGAATTTATTTCACGCTTGTCATTAGTATATTTATTAATGCTCATCATTGCTATTGTTTTAGCTTACTTCTTATCAACATATATTACACGTTCTATTCAAACAATTTCAGAAAAAATTAAAGAAACGCGCTTAAACAAACGCAACGAAAAAATTACGTTGAACTCTGCTAGTTCAGAAATTAACTCGTTAGTAGCTGCCTACAATAATATGATAGATCAGTTAGAAGATAGTGCTGCTAGACTTGCTAAAAGTGAACGTGAGCAAGCTTGGAGAGAAATGGCAAAACAAGTAGCGCATGAAATTAAAAATCCGCTAACTCCTATGCGTTTATCGGTGCAAAGTTTTGAAAGAAAATTTGACCCCAACGATCCAAATATAAAAGAAAAGATGTCTGAATACAGTGAAACTCTTATTCAGCAAATTGATGTGATGAGCTCTATTGCCTCTGCTTTTTCTGACTTTGCTAAAATGCCAACGCAGCGTCGTGAAAAACTAAATGTAGTAGATGTTGTTAAGCATTCACTAGATATTTTTACCGAAGATTATATAGAATATCTTCCGCAAGAAAAAGAACTTTATGCGAGTCTTGACAAAACACAATTGGTACGAATTGTAACTAATTTGGTTAAAAACTCAATACAAGCAATAAAAGAAACGGATAAAAACCCTAAAATTGAAGTAAAAGTGGCTTCGGAAGGAAACAGTGTTAAAATTACGGTTTCTGATAACGGTAAGGGAATTAGCGAAAAAAACAAAGAGCTTGTTTTCGAACCTAAATTCACCACAAAAACAAGTGGAATGGGGCTAGGTTTATCAATTATAAAAAATATTATTGAAGCGTATGACGGATCTATTTCTTTGACTTCAACCAAAGGAGTAGGAACCGTTTTTACCATAATTTTACCAAAAACATAAATAGTATCATGAATTTTGAAAATATTTTAGTTGAGCAAGCTAACGGACTAGCAACTGTTACCATCAACAGACCAAAAAAATTAAACGCTTTAAACAAAGCTACAATTGAAGAATTACACAGTGCTTTTAAAACTTTAGAGAATGATTCAGCAGTTAAAGTAATCATTATTACAGGAAGTGGTGAAAAAGCTTTTGTTGCCGGTGCAGATATTTCTGAATTTGCTCATTTTTCTATTGAAGAGGGAGGAATATTAGCAAAAAAAGGACAAGAAATTTTATTTGATTTTGTTGAAAACTTGTCTACCCCTGTTATTGCTGCTGTTAACGGTTTTGCTTTAGGAGGTGGATTAGAATTAGCAATGGCTTGTCATTTTAGAGTAGCTTCAGACAATGCTAAAATGGGCTTGCCTGAAGTATCTTTAGGGGTTATTCCTGGATATGGAGGTACACAACGCTTACCACAATTAGTAGGTAAGGGAAAAGCTATGGAATTAATTATGACAGCAGGTATGATCTCTGCTGATGAAGCAAAAGAAGCTGGTTTAGTTAACCATGTAACTTCACAAGAAGAATTACTTCCTTTAGCTGAAAAAATTGCCTCTAAAATTATGCGAAATTCATCTGTAGCAATCAGTGCAGCAATTAAAGCTGTTAACGATAATTTTAAAGATGGAGTTAATGGTTTTGAAACAGAAATCACTGAATTTGGAAACTGTTTTGGAACCGAAGATTTTAAAGAAGGAACTACTGCCTTTTTAGAAAAACGTAAACCAGATTTCCCTGGAAAATAATACGCTATATCACACAAGCAAAAAAAGCATCTAACCTAGGTTAGATGCTGCTTTTTTTTCATTAAGGGGATTACATTAATAAATAGGGGGCTTATTAACTGAGACAAATATATATTAAATTCAATAATAGCCAAATTTTAACGTAAATTTTTTATTAAAATAACCATATTTTTACATTATTATTTTAAAAAACACTAAACCTTTCCATTCCACTCATTGTAAAACTGCTGTAAAAAGTCCTCCATGTATGCGTGTCTTTGTGCTGCAATAGCTTTACCTGCTTGTGTGTTCATTTTATCTTTTAATAATAATAACTTTTCATAAAAATGATTAATAGTTGGCGCAGTAGACTTTTTATACTCCTCTTTTGTCATCTTTAAATTCGGAGGAATCTCAGGATTGTACAATTCCCTATTCTTAAAACCTCCATAATTAAAACAGCGAGCAATACCAATAGCACCAATAGCATCTAATCGGTCTGCATCCTGAATTACATCAAGTTCAGGAGAAGTGAACTTTTGTTCAAAATTTCCTCCTTTAAAAGAAATGTTCGTAATTATCTTTTCTATATGAGTAATGATTTCTTCAGGAACCATCTGACTTTCTAAAAATGTTCTCGCTTTTTGCGGCCCAACAGTTTCATCACCATTGTAAAATTTGCTATCCGCTATATCATGTAGTAAAGCTCCTAAGGAAACTACAAACACATCTACCTTTTCATCTTCCGCTATCAACAATGCATTTTTATATACGCGTTCAATGTGAAAAAAATCATGCCCTCCCTCTGCTCCTTTTAAGGTGTCTTTTACAAACTCAATTGTGTTTTGTATTATTTGTTCTTTGTTCATCATATTCCAAAAATAAAAATCCTGCACTTGTAAGTACAGGATTTTTACATATTATTTATGTTTGCTTCTTTCTAAGCTGTAACTGATGACTTTACTAAATTGTTAGCCACTAAATATTCTGCTATTTGAATTGTATTGGTCGCCGCTCCTTTACGCAAATTATCTGCAACAATCCACATATTTAAGGTATTTGGTTGAGATTCGTCTCTTCTGATTCTACCCACAAAAACCTCATCTTTATTATTTGCTAAAATAGGCATTGGATAAACGTTGTTTTGTACATCATCTTGTACAATAACTCCATCTGATTGAGTAAGCAATTCACGAACTTGCTCTAATTCAAAATCGTTTTCAAACTGTACGTTAACCGATTCAGAATGTCCACCCGCTGTTGGAATTCTAACTGCTGTAGCTGTAATACTAAAAGAATCGTCTCGTAAAATCTTTTTAGGTTCTTTTACCAACTTCATTTCCTCTTTAGTGTAACCATTTTCTAAAAACACATCACAATGTGGTAATGCATTTCTTCCAATAGGGTGTGGATAAGCCATTTCTCCTTCAATACCTGCTTCTTCATTGTCTAATTGTTGAACCGCTTTAACACCCGTTCCTGAAACAGATTGGTAAGTAGAAATCACCACACGTTTCATTTTATATTCTTTATGTAATGGTGCCAATGCCATTACCAATTGAATAGTTGAACAGTTAGGATTTGCAATGATTTTATCTTCACTAGTTAGTACATCTCCGTTAATTTCTGGAACTACTAACTTCTTTGTTGAATCCATTCTCCAAGCTGATGAATTATCAATTACAGTTGTACCAACCTCAGCAAATTTAGGAGCCCATTCTAATGAAGTATCTCCTCCAGCAGAAAACAACGCAATGTCTGGTCGCATAGTTACTGCGGTTTCTAAACCCACTACTGTATAATTTGTTCCTTGAAATTCAATTTGATTTCCTACTGAACGTTCTGACGCAACAGGAATTAATTCTGTTACTGGAAAATTACGTTCTGCTAATACTTGTAACATTACATTGCCTACCATTCCGGTAGCTCCTACTACTGCTACTCTCATCTTTTTGCTATTTGAGTATAAAAATTAATTATTTGTATGGTACAAAGGTTTAAAAAAATTAAATTGGTTGTATCTTATTTGTATAAAAAAAAGCGTTAAAGTTTAAAATTACATCACTTTTCATTTAAAAGTCTTGTTTTAAACAGTAAAGCACCTAAAAACTAGCCACTAATCATTTAGTAAATATAATTACAGTTTTAAATGTTTAAGGCTCAATTACCGAGTAAAACGCAAAAAATCAGTACATTTGCACCGATTTTATGCAAAATCAATAAAATATTGTTTAACTTAAAAGGTATAGCATGCAACTGTACAACAAGTTAAGCGCAGAAGAACGCGCTAAATTAATAGACGAAGCGGGTAAAGACCGTATTACTATTTCTTTCTATCGATATTACAAGATAGAAAATCCAACCCTATTTAGAAATAAACTATTCCTAGAATGGAATGAGCTAGAAGTATTAGGAAGAACCTATGTTTCTTATGAAGGAATCAATGCTCAAATTTCTGTTCCTGCTGAAAATTTCAACGCTTTAAAAAAACAATTAGATAGTATTTCTTTTTTAGAGGGAATTCGTTTAAATGTAGCTGTTGAACACGACAATAAATCATTTTTAAAATTAAAAGTAAAGGTTCGTGATAAAATCGTAGCTGACGGATTAAATGACGACACTTTTGATGTAACTAATAAAGGAGTGCATTTATCTGCAAAAGAATTTAACGAAATGTTAGCGGATCCTAATACGGTTTGTGTAGACATGCGTAATCATTACGAAAGTGAAATTGGACATTTTGAAGGTGCTGTAACTCCAGATGTAGATACATTTAGAGATTCGTTAGATATTATTGAAGAAGACTTAAAAAACCATAAAGAAGATAAAAACCTGTTGATGTATTGTACAGGAGGAATTCGTTGCGAAAAAGCTTCTGCCTACTATAAACACAAAGGTTTTAAAAATGTTTTCCAGCTAGAAGGAGGAATTATTGAATATACCCGTCAGGTAAAAGCTGAAGGTATAGAAAATAAATTTTTAGGAAAAAACTTCGTGTTTGATCACAGACGTGCTGAAAAGATTTCTGATGATGTGATTTCTAACTGTCATCAATGTGGAAAACCTTGCGATACACATACCAACTGCGCCAACGAAGGTTGCCACTTGTTATTCATTCAATGTGATGAATGTGCTGAAAAAATGGAAAACACCTGTTCTCCTGAGTGCCAAGACATCATTCATTTATCTTACGAGGAGCAAAAAGAATTACGCAAAGGAAAACACGCGAGCAATAAAATATTCAAAAAAGGACGTTCAGAAGCTTTAAAATATAAGAAGTAATGCAAAAGATTGAATTAATGGCACCTGCTGGTAATTTTGAATCATTACAAGCAGCGTTAGACAATGGATGTGATTCTGTATATTTTGGTGTTGAGCAATTAAACATGCGCGCTCGAGCATCTATCAACTTTACCTTAGATGATTTAGAAGAAATTTCACGCAGATGTTCTGAAAAAAATGTTCGTACCTATTTAACCTTAAATACCATTGTGTACGACCATGATTTATCTATCGTAAAAACCTTAATCAAAAGAGCTAAAGAAGCGAACATTACTGCAGTAATTGCTATGGATCAAGCGGTAATTGCTATGGCTAGAGCTGAAAGTATGGAGGTTCATATTTCTACTCAAATTAATATTACCAACATCGAAACGGTTAAGTTTTATGCCATGTTTGCTGATACTGTAGTTTTGAGTAGAGAATTGAGTTTACGTCAAGTAAAAAAGATTACTGAACAGATTGAAAAAGAAGAAATCAAAGGACCTTCTGGTCGTTTGTTAGAGATTGAAATTTTTGGTCACGGTGCTTTATGTATGGCTGTTTCGGGGAAATGTTATATGAGTTTACACTCGCATAATTCATCAGCAAACAGAGGTGCTTGCAAACAAAATTGCCGTAAAAAGTATACCGTAATTGATCAAGAATCTGGTTTTGAAATGGAATTAGATAATGAGTATATCATGTCTCCAAAAGATTTGTGTACGATTGATTTCTTAGATCAAGTTGCAGATGCTGGAATTAAAGTGTTGAAGATTGAAGGTCGTGGTCGCGCTCCTGAATATGTTGCCAAAGTAATTAAATGTTATCGTGACGCTATTGACAGCTTACACAACGGAACTTACGATAAAGAAAAGGTAATTAACTGGATGCTAGAACTTGAAAAAGTGTACAATCGCGGTTTCTGGAATGGATATTACTTAGGTCAGAAATTAGGTGAATG
Source organism: Tenacibaculum sp. L6 (assembly GCF_028823685.1). GTDB lineage: Bacteria > Bacteroidota > Bacteroidia > Flavobacteriales > Flavobacteriaceae > Polaribacter. Next base: position 28,450 of record NZ_JAPEHZ010000018.1, read on the forward strand.
GAGTAAAGAACCAGGTTCTCACGCTACTCAAAAGAAAGTGTACTTAGGAAAAGGACTACATTATTTTCCTAAAGCTGAAATTGGTGAATTTAAAATAGAAGCATACGATTTAGCTGTGGGTGACACCATTTTAATTACAGGTCCTACCACAGGTGCTCAAGAAATGGAATTAAAAAGCATGTTTGTGAACGATAAAGAAGCACAAACTGCAACCAAAGGTGATGAAGTTACTATGAAATTAGATTTCAGAATTCGCCCATCAGACAAGTTATACAAAATTGTAAAAACTGAATTTGCTAAAAACTAATGGTTGTAATTACCTTACAAAGAAACAAGTGTATTGGCTGTAATTATTGCGTGGAGCTAGCTCCAGCACAATTTCAAATGTCGAAGAAAGACGGAAAATCAGTTTTATTACATTCTACAGAAAAGAAAGGTTTCTTTACCATAAAATCACACGACGATAGTATTTTTGAGTCTTCACACGAAGCTAAAAAAGCGTGTCCTGTGAATATTATTGAAGTAAAACAAGTATAGTTTTTAAGAAAAGAATCAAGACTAACAAAAGCTCTCTTACGAGGGCTTTTGTTATTTTTACACAATGGACTTACAACCTCCTTTTCGTAAAATTATTCATGTGGATATGGATGCTTTTTATGCATCTGTAGAGCAATTGGATAATCCTGAACTAAGAGGAAAACCCGTTGCTGTTGGGGGCAGTGAAATTCGAGGTGTGGTTTCTGCTGCCAGTTACGAAGCCAGAAAGTTTGGAGTACGTTCGGCCATGAGTGGTGTTTTAGCAAAACAAAAATGTCCACACATCATCTTTGTACCTCCTAGATTTGATCGCTACAAAGAAATATCCTCTAAAATCAGGAAGATATTTTACGATTATACCGATTTGGTTGAACCTCTATCATTAGACGAAGCCTACTTAGATGTTACTGAAAATAAAAAGGGGAATCCATCAGCAAGTATGATTGCTCAAGAAATCCGTCAGCGAATTTGGGAGGAACTAGAATTACGAGCATCCGCAGGAATTTCTATTAATAAATTTATTGCCAAAGTAGCTTCCGATATTAACAAACCTAATGGACAAAAAACTATCAATCCAGAAGAGGTTCTTGAATTTCTAGAACAACTCCCTGTAAATAAATTTTATGGCGTAGGGAAAGTTACCGCTGCAAAAATGCATAATTTAGGCATTTTTACAGGCTTAGATTTAAAACAAAAATCGCTGGAAGAACTTTCTAAATTGTTTGGAAAATCTGGAGTACATTATTACCATATTGTTCGAGGAATTCATAATTCAGCAGTAAAACCTAATCGTATTCGAAAATCAATTGCTGCCGAAACTACTTTTAGAGAAAATCTATCATCCGAAGTATTTATGTTAGAGCGGCTTGATAAAATTGCTGATGAATTGGAACGTCGCATGAAAAAATCGAACACCAAAGGAAAAACAGTAACCTTAAAAATCAAATACAGCGATTTTACGCAACAAACTCGTAGTAAAACTACCAATCACTTTCTACAGTTAAAAAAAGAGTTCTACCCTATCGTAAAAGAGTTGTTATATCAAGATACTCTTACCAATTCTGTTCGCTTATTAGGAATTTCTTTTAGTAATTTGAATACAGAAAAAAAAGAACCCGTTTGGGTTCAATTAAAGTTCGATTTTTAAATAATTGGTATTTTTAGTGAAACTTTCGTTCCTCTTTTGTTTCCATTTTCATCGATTACATCTGAATATTCTAATGAAAAATTATTTTTGTATTCATTAGCAAAGTTTTGCAGTCTTTCTTTGGTCAAATCAATTCCTATAGATTTTCTGTTTAGCGATTTATTATTTCTAATTTTCAACGCTGCATCTCTTCCTATTCCGTTATCAACAATGTCTATTTGAATGAATTCATCAGAAATTTTACTTACAGACAAACTCACTTCTTTTTCGCCTTTCTTAGATGACAACCCATGCCAAATTGAATTTTCTAAAAATGGTTGTAAAATTAAAGGCGGTATTTTAATTCTTTCAATATTTACACTAGGGTCAACCTTTTCTATATAATTTATCTCATTTGAAAATCGGATATTTTCAATACTCATGTATAAATTCATGGTTTTTAGCTCTTCACTAAGAGTCACCTCTTTTACTGATGAAGATTCTAAAATACTTCGAATTAACTTTGAAAACTTGTTTAAGTAGTGTACCGCATTCTTTTGTTCGTTGTTAATAACATACAACTTTATTGAATTTAAGGCATTAAAAACAAAATGTGGATTCATTTGAATTCTCAATGCTTCTTGTTCTAGTTTCAATATTTTTTTGTCGTTGTTTAACAAACGTTGTCTGTACATAGAATACAACAATACCCCTAATAATGCTATAGAAACTAAGGCAATGATTAAAACATTTCTGTTTCGAAGTAATTTAAGCTTAGCAATCTCATTTTCTTTTGCTAAGCTTTTAATTTTGTTTCTACTTACCTCATTATCATATTTATTAATAAGGTTGTTTACGTAAGAAATATTTTTGTCATTGAAGGTTTTTCGTTCTCCTTCTATTGCTTTTTTATAAAAATTATATGCTTTTTTAAAATCTCCTTTTTCTTCATAAAATTCAGATAAATACAGGTTAGACTTGTTTATTCCTGAAGGAATTTCATGCTTTTTTGCAATTTCTAATGCTTTTTCGAGGTTCACTTTTGCCTTACCTAAACTATCTAATTTTAATTGGATGTATCCTAAAGTTGCAAAGATCTCTGAGGTATAATACTGATTTCCTATTTCCTCAGAAACAGGAACAACTTCATTTACATAATTATACGCTTCTTCATATTTTCCTTGCATTAATAAAACATCACCTATACTTTTGTGGCATATTACTTTTCCTAAATCTGATTTAATTTCTAAGTTATACGCCAACGATTTTTGATAATGTTCTAATGCTGCATCAATATCTCCTAAATTCTTAAACGCAAATCCTATATTCTGATGATTTATTGCAAGTCCTCTTTTATCTCCCGTTCTACTTTGTATTAAAATAGATTTTTTAAACTTTTCTAATGCTAACTGATATTGTTTTAAGGCTAAGTAGATGTTACCGATACTGTTGTTAGAAATACTAATACTTATTTTAGTATCTATATCTGGTCGTTCAATTTTATCTGCTAGCTCTAAAGCCATTTGATGATAGTTAAGAGCACTCCTAACCTTGTCTTGACGTCTGTAAACTACACCTATTTGATTAAGAGTAACAATCTCAGCATTTACATTATTTATTTTTCTTGCAAGCTCTAAAGCTTTTAAATGGTTTTCTATAGACTTATCAAAGAAGGAGTTATTTCTAAAACTTCTTCCTAATAAGTTATACGCGTAAACTTCTCCTAGCTTATAATTGTTTTTTCTGCTTTCTTTAAAGAGTAAATCGATCTCTTCGCTATCAAATCTACCTCTTTCAAAAAAACGGTACAGCTCGTAATAATTATCAATTTTTTTAATTACCGCTATATGAATGAGACTATCTTTACTTTCTCTATCATTTTGGGTATAACTAGAAAAAATTATAAAAAAAAGAAAAGGGATGATTACTAACTGCTTCATTTACAACTAAAATTTTTCTAAGAAATCTGATTTTCTCTGACGAGACACAGGAATTTTATGATTATTCTCTAACACAACATAGCCATCAGACTTTAAAAACTCTTTAATTTTATTTAGATTGATAATGTAAGAATTGTGTATTCTAAAAAAATGATCTTCAGGAAGTAACGAATCTATTTCTTTCAATTTTTTGGTTACTACAATTTTTTTATTTCCTGAAGTATGTATGGTTGAATAATTTCCGTCAGATTCTACAAACAGAATTTCGTCTTCCGATAAAAAAACCAGTTTTCCATCGGTGTTTATCGTAATTTTTCTTCTGTTGAATTTTTTATTAAAGCTAGATAATATTTTTTCAACCTTTTCTGTATTATTATACTTCTCATGGTGAAGTTTTATTCTACCTATAGTTTCTTCTAAATCATCTGAATCAATTGGTTTTAAAAGATAATCTATTGCCTGATTTTTTAATGCTTTAATAGCATATTCATTATATGCAGTGGTAATTATAATAGCAAAATCTTTGTTATCTAGTTTTTCTAACAACTGAAAACCATCCATCGTAGGCATTTCTATATCTAAAAAAAGACAATCAATATCATTTTCATTAATATATTTAATTGCTTTTTCTGCTTCGGTAAATGTTTCGATAATTTCTATATCTTCATTAAAATTTGACAACTCCCAAGACAACCCTTGTATTGCTTTCGGTTCGTCATCAACTATTACAGCTCTTAACATTGTGTGTACATTTGTACCAAATGTAATAGATAATATCTTAAAAATAAAATATATAGATAACGCTTTATTTAAACCATAACTAAAGAGCTATAGTATCATAAAATAATTACCATTTACACAAAAAAACAAACCATTTATACATCTACCCCCTAAAAACATCTTTTTTCCTCTGATATTTGTAGTGTAATACACAAGGGGAATCATATTGATAAATTGGGGGATTAATCAATAATGATATTAAGTTATGAAACACCGCTTTAACGAGCGGTGTTTTTTTGTATAAATTTTAATGTTCGGTTTATATACAAAAAAAGCTCAACTATTTCTAGTTGAGCTTTTATCTTATCTAATCAGTTAGTTTCTTAAGCCTCGAATGGAGTTACAGAAACGTATGATTTGTTATCTCTTTTCTTTTGGAATTTTACAACACCATCAACTTTAGCGTGTAAAGTATGATCTTTACCCATGTAAACGTTTTCACCTGGATTGTGTTGAGTTCCTCTTTGACGAACAATAATGTTACCTGCAATTGCAGCTTGTCCTCCAAAAATCTTTACTCCTAATCGTTTCGATTCCGATTCACGACCGTTCTTCGAACTACCGACACCTTTCTTATGAGCCATCTTTGTAAGTTTTTAAAGTTAATTATTTACTTAATGCTTCAATTAATTCTGCTTTCTTTAAAGAAGTGTATCCTGAAATACCTTGCTCTTTAGCTAAAGCTTTTAATTCTGCAACAGTCATAGAACTTAAATCGTTAGATTCAGTCTTTGCTTCTGCTTTAGGAGCTTCTTTTTTAGCAGCTGCCTTAACACCAGAAGTAGCAATTCCTTCAATCTGGATTTCAGTTAAATACTGTCTGTGTCCATTTTTTTTCTTGTAACCTTTTCTTCTTTTCTTTTTGAAAACGATTACTTTATCACCTTTTAAGTGACCTAAAATCTTTGCAGTTACTCCTGCACCTTCTATAGCTGGGGCGCCAATTGTAACGTTTCCGTTCTCTTCAACAAGCATTACTTTATCAAAAGTTACTTTTGATCCTTCTGCCTCTTGTAAACGGTGTACGTATACTTTTTGGTCTTTTGCTACTTTAAACTGTTGCCCTGCTATCTCTACGATTGCGTACATACTATTTGTTTTGCGTTTATACTTTTATTCACACTTTCTTATTGAAAATGCGGGTGCAAATATACGTTTTTTACTTCAAGAAACAATCTATTCATCAGAAAATTACTCTCTTAACGCAAATTTTATCATTTCTCATCCTAATTCTGTAACAAAACAAATAAGTTAACGTCACATATACTAATTAAAAACAAATTAAAATTAAATTTCAATCAATGAGAAAAAGAGTTATCACTCTAGCTTCAGCTTTATTAGTAGGTTTTTCTGCTAATGCACAAAAAGTGGAGTTTGAAGAATACGATTTAAATAACGGAATGCACGTTATTTTACATCAAGACAGTTCTGCACCTGTAGTTACGGTAGCGGTTATGTACCATGTTGGATCGAAAGATGAAGAAACTGGAAAGACAGGAATGGCGCATTTTTACGAGCATTTATTATTCACAGGAACAAAAAATATTGGTCGTGGTGAATGGAATAAAATTGAAGCTGCCAACGGTGGAACAGGAAATGCAAATACCAACTGGGATAGAACTTACTACTACGAAACTTTCCCTTCTAACAACTTACAGTTAGGTTTATGGATGGAGTCTGAGCGTTTATTACACCCAATTATCGACCAAAAAGCAGTTGATACACAAAACGAGGTTGTAAAAGAAGAAAAGCGTCAACGTATGGATAATGCTCCTTATGGAAAAATCATTTACGGAGATGTTTACAACCACATTTTTGACAAGCACAATTACGGTAGACCAATGATTGGTTACATTAAAGATTTAGATGCTGCTACTTTAGCAGAATTTCAAGATTTTTACAACAAATGGTACATGCCTAACAATGCAGTGTTAGTAGTAGCTGGTGATTTTGAAAAAGCTAGTACTAAAAAAATGATTAAAGATTATTTTGAGCCAATTCCTGCACGTACACTTGCTAAACGTGTAAAAGTTGTTGAGCCAGAAAGAACTCAAGAAAAAAGGGTTAAAGAATACGATACTAACATTCAATTACCAGCTCTTTTATTAGCCCACAAAACTCCTTCTATGAAAGAAAGAGATTCTAAAATTTTAGATGTTATTTCTACTATTTTAAGTGACGGAAGAAGTTCTCGTTTATACAAAAAGTTAGTTGACGATAAGAAAAAAGCCTTACAAGTATTCTCTTTTGCAAGAACTTTAGAAGATTACAGTGTGTACAATATCGGTGCGATTCCTTTAGGAGAAACTTCTTTAGATGATTTAATTAAAGAAATGGATGAGGAAATTGAAAAATTACAAACGGAATTAATTTCTGATAGAGATTTACAAAAAGTGCGTAACAAGTTCGAAAATCAATTCGTTGCTTCAAACTCAAGCATTGAAGGTATTGCAAACTCTTTAGCTAGAAACTACATGTTAGTAGGTGATACCAATCAAATTAATAAAGAATTGGAAGTTATCAACTCTATCACCAAAGAAGAAATTAGAGACGTAGCTAAAAAATACTTAGCTAAAAATCGTCGTGTTGTTATCGAATATTTACCAAAAAAGAAATAATCATCTAAACTGAATTTTAATGAAAAAAATATTTTCAATAATCACAATATTATTTCTATCATTAACTGTTTCAGCACAGATTGATAGAACCCAACAACCAAAACCAGGACCTGCTCCTAAAATTAATTTAGGAACTCCTAAAAAATTCACATTACCTAACGGATTGCGAGTTTTAGTGGTTGAAAACAACAAATTACCTAGAGTAACTGCAACTTTAACGATAGACAATCCACCAATGTCTTTTGGAAACAAAAAAGGAGTTGAAGGTTTGTTAAGCGGAATGTTAGGTACTGGATCTACAAATACTCCAAAAGCTAAATTTGACGAAGAAGTTGACTTTTTAGGAGCAAACATCTCTTTTTGGAACGAAGGTGCAAGAGCAAGCTCATTATCAAAATACTTTCCAAAAGTATTAAACTTAATGGCGGATGCTGCTTTTAACCCTGTGTTTACTCAAGAGGAGTTTGACAAGCAAATGAAGCAAGCTCTTGACGGAATTAAATCGAACGAAAACAACGTTGCTGCTATTGCTGGTAGAGTAGAAAGTGCTTTAATCTATGGTAAAAATCACCCTTATGGAGAATTTACAACAGAAGAAACCTTAAAAAATGTTACGCTTCAAGATGTAAAAGATTTATACAACAACACGTATAAACCAAACAATGCGTATTTAATTATTATTGGTGATATTACTTTTAAGGATGCAAAATCTCAAGTTGAAAACTTATTCAACGGATGGAAAAAAGGAGAGTTAACAGCTCAAACCTTACCTAAAGTTGAAAACCCTGCAACTACTGAAATCAACTTTATCGATATGCCAAATGCTGTTCAGTCAGAATTAGCAGTTGTAAATGCTGTTAATTTAAAAATGGGTGATAAAGATTACTATGCTGCTTTATTAGCTAACCAAATTCTTGGTGGTGGTGGTACTGGTAGATTGTATAAAAACCTTCGTGAAGATAAAGGTTATACTTACGGAGCTTACTCAGGAATTGGAGCTGACAGATACGCATCTCGTTTTAAAACTTCAGCATCGGTAAGAAACATGGTTACGGATAGTGCTATGGTTGAAGCGATGAAAGAAATCAACAAAATTCGTTACCAAAAAGCGACTCAAGAAGAGTTAGATATTGCGAAAGCAAAATACATTGGAAGCTTTGTTCGTAATGTTGAAAAACCTCAAACTGTAGCGAATTACGCATTAAATATTTTAACAAATAACTTACCTGAAGATTATTACCAAAACTATTTAAAAAACATTAACGCTGTAACGCTAGACGATGTTCAAAATGCAGCTATTAAATATTTTAAAGGCGATAAAGCTCGTATTATCATTACTGGTAAAGGAATTGATGTTTTAAAGAATTTAGAAAAAACTGCTGATTACAAAATCAACTATTTTGATAAAAACGGAAATCCTACTGAAAAGCCTGCAATGAAAAAAGCAGTTCCTGCTGGCGTAACTAAAGAAACTGTACTTAACAAGTATTTTGATGCTATTGGTGGTACTGATAAAATTAAGAGCTTAAAAACAACCATGGTTGTTTACGGTACAGAAATGCAAGGAACAAAAATTGAAAGCACTGAAAAAAGAAATGCTACACATTATGCTAATACAACAGCAATGAATGGAAACGTTATGATGAAAGTTGTAATGGATAAAAGTGCTGTAAAAATGAACGGACAAGCGTTACCTCCTGCTATGGCAAATGATATGACGCAACTTTTAGGAGTTTTTCCTGAAATTGGTTTGTTAGCTAATGCTGATGCTAAATTAACAGGTATCGAAACTATTAACGGTAAAGAAGTATATGTAGTTGCTAAAAAAGGAGCTGTTGTTTCTACTTCTTTTTATTATGATGTTAATAATGGTTTAAAATTAAAAGAAACCCAAACAATTAACATGGGTGGACAAACACAAAACCAAGAAGCTTTATACAGTGATTATAAAGATTTTGGTGGAGTAAAGTTTGCTACTAAAAAAACAGGAAGTTTAGGCCCACAAAAAGTACAATTCATTTTAAAAGAGGCTAAAATCAACGAAGGAGTTACTGACGCTGATTTTCAATAATAAGCAAACTTTTTAGTTTAAAATTAAGAGAACCAAGACGTAAGTTTTGGTTCTTTTTTTGTAAAAACTAACCTCTTACACCTAACCACCGACTACTAAAAAACCTACTTCGCTTTGTTCACCAACCAAACACCTAATAAAATTATTCCGCCAGCAAAGAACTGTGTAAAACTTAATTTTTCACCATCAATAACGCCCCACATAACCGCCACCACAGGTATTATGTACGTTACAGAAGAAGAAAATACAGGTGAAGAAATATGAATGAGTTTATTAAATAACACTTTAGCTATTCCTGTTCCAAAAATGGCTAAAACAGCTACATAACCTAAGGCATTTGTCGTCGTTGACGTTACTTCAAACGTTGAGAAAAAACCAGAAAATGTCAATACCAATAATGCTGGAATCGATAACAACAGAAAATGTCCTGTCGTAATTGCCAAAGCATCTAAATCTGACAAGTATTTTTTAATCATATTTACATTAAAGGCATACCCTACAGAAGCAATAATTACTAACAAAGCATACCAATAATTTTGATTCGGATTTAGTTCTGCTCCTTTTAAAATCAATACCAACGTACCTATTAATCCGACTAAAATTCCAATAAGTTGTTTCTTTTTAAAAGCAAAACCAAACACCAATGCCCCAAACATAAATGTATTAAAAGGCGTTAAGGAGTTTAAAATAGCTGCGATAGAACTATCAATTCCATTAATGGCAAAAGCAAACAAAAAGACCGGAAAAAAAGTTCCTAAAGCGGCGGTTATAGCAATATACTTCCAATGTCTTTTTTCAATTTTCCTAACACTTTTAAACCCTATTAACAATAAAAAAACTGCTGAAATTAACATTCGTAAAGCTCCTACTTGTACTGGGGTTAAACCAATA
>NZ_JAPEHZ010000190.1 GCF_028823685.1 Tenacibaculum sp. L6
TACTTCTTTATAAACTTGCTCTGATGCTTTTAGTGCTGTATTGGCTAAATCGTTTAACCCTTCGTTATTTGCCTTTAAGTCACCTTCAAAGAATTGATCGTTTAACGAATCATAACTATAAGTCGCTAAAGTAGGATTATACGTTTTGGTTTTTATTTGTAGTTCTTTTAAATCTTTACTGTATTCTAGCTCTATTGGTTTTTGACCTTCAGATTCAGGCTTTCCAAAAATAACGTCTACTCCATCAAAGTAAAACCATTCATTGTATTGATATGCCAACCTTTGAAGATATTTATAATCACTCTCTGCGTATTGACATTGGTAAGGGATTACTGCAGTGTATGCTGGACTAACCTTGTTTTTGATAGTGGTAGTATCTATGATTTCTGAAACAATACTTCCTAAGTCTTTTTCTAACCAAGATTTTTGCTGTTTTCCATTTTCTAACAAAACTGTTTGAGACAGTCCTTTAAGTATTAATTCGCCATGTAACCCTATCTCATTATGACGCATTGATACATCTAACACAACTCCTACAAAAGCTTTTC
>NZ_JAPEHZ010000191.1 GCF_028823685.1 Tenacibaculum sp. L6
TTTGGTTTAAAAAAGTATAAAATTTACTTGTTTTTTACCTCAGTTCTTTGTTAGCAATAGTTTTTTTCGCGTATACTTCTGTTCTACCGTTTCTATTGTCAATCAATATTTGGTTTGGTTTTTCAAATCCAGCTTTAATTTCTTGAATATCTCTAAATAAAATGTGTTTACGAGAAATCATATCATCAGACTTTTCTAACTCGTCTTTTATTATTTGACCATTAGCAATAATTTTATTTTTATTCAAAATGCTGTTCTCCTTTAAAATATTAATGTCAGTTACAAGTTTATTTTTTAACTGTATGTTTAATGTCTCAATTTCGTCAAAAACACTATCGTCCAAATTAAATGTTGAAATTGAGTTGTATAATTCTTTTATTTTTCCAATTCTATTTGAATCTGGTTCTTTATCGGATAAGTTCATTTTGAGTTCTAGTAATTTTGACAATTGATACAAGTGCTCTGCTTTTAATGAAACATCTGAATAGAAAAAATATTTACTTTCAATAATTTGATTAGTCAGATTAGTTGCCTTTTTACT
>NZ_JAPEHZ010000192.1 GCF_028823685.1 Tenacibaculum sp. L6
CTCCAAAATTATTTTGGAGGCTTTTGTTATATGTAGTCTAACGTTTTTTAGAATTGGTAACGGATACCTAAAGCAATATCAAAATCTAAATCATCTCTATAATCACCAAAACCAAACTCTGGTCTTACATCTAAAGAAAGCATTAAAGGAATATCGAAATTGTATTCAATACCAACATCTCCTGCAGCAAAAATAAATGTTTCACTATCATCACCATTAGATAGAGGACTATCAAAACTGTAAGACCCAACACCACCACCAACACCAGCATACCAGTTGAATCGACCGTCTAATTGCCAAACCCATTGGTATAAACCTGCTAGTTTAAAACCATCATAGCCATTACCACTTCTTAAACCTAGGTCAAGTTCTAAACGATTGTTGTCACTTAATTTACGTTGGTAAGAAATTTCAGCTCCAAAACCATCTCCATCTCCTAAACGAAGACCAATGGCGTTGTCAGAAATTTCTTGGGCATTTGCTGTAAAAAACGAAAGGGTTAAAAATCCGATAAATAA
>NZ_JAPEHZ010000193.1 GCF_028823685.1 Tenacibaculum sp. L6
GCAATACCTTAACAGGAAATAGGTATACAGGTAGATTTTACAATGGCTATGAAAGAAAGTCCTAAGAAGAACCTATAAATAAGCTTAAGCCTTTATCTAACCTCTTATATTTATAGCCTAAGTGTTATCACAGGATTTAAACTACTATAAAGGATAAAAACACGTAGACTTTAGAAGAAGGTATTATTTACTGTTATATAGTAAGTTTGTAAGGTTATAGTTTCAAAGAGTAGGGGCTATGTAGATGTTTCGGAGTACAAGGCTATGTTTTCGAAGCTGCAAAAGAAGCGAGATCGCAAGAAAAAGAAGAAGTAGTTGTTGATAACTTAAGCAGAGATGTTACATCACCCCTAATTTTTAGAGTTTTTAAACAGGTTTCCAAGGTTAATAAATGAAGGAAGAGTCCTTAAAAAGGGACATTTAGTAAAGTAATCGAATTTCAAAATCAAAAAACCTCCGAACGTAAAGCATTAATTTTTAAAGTATTAAAAAAGGTTTAGAAAAAAGGCAAAAAAAG
>NZ_JAPEHZ010000194.1 GCF_028823685.1 Tenacibaculum sp. L6
TTTTTTTTATCAAAAAGAATTAGAACCTAGAATTCTTGTAGAGCCGATAAAGAAACCCTACCTTTGGCGCGTATTAATGTTCTATTCCTATTTCGGGAGAAAATCGACAAGTCTTTATACTATTTTTCTGTCTTATACTTCAGTTTTTTAGTCTTCAGTTGCTTTACAAAGCATTTTCATTAGAATTTTTAATCTAAAATAATATCATATAAAATCATGGACTGCATTGTATATGTGGGCTATGAGATAATTTGTATGATGTAAAATGTCTAATAATTAAAACCATGTCATATGTTAAGAATAGTTGTAAAAGAGGGTGAAAATATTGATAGAGCCTTAAAACGTTACAAACGTAAGTTTAGAAATGTAAAAGTTTTACAAGAGTTGAGAGAAAGAAAACAATATGTAAAACCATCAGTTACTAGAAGAGCACAAATTCAAAAAGCAGCTTACAAAGAGCAATTGTTTAAAGAAGAATAGTTCTGAAAATTATATAGAAAATAAAAAACG
>NZ_JAPEHZ010000195.1 GCF_028823685.1 Tenacibaculum sp. L6
CTTTTTTGATTCGTTTTTTGGACAAGCAAAAAATGAATGGAGGGTAAAAAAAGATTCTTACCACAAACTAAAACTGAACGCTGCACCCCGAGCGTAGTCGGAAGGAGATCAAAATGGCAGTAATACAATTTTAAGGACAAGAGTGTAAAAAAATAACCCTGACCTACCGAAGATTTATCGTAAAATTTGAAGTGAAGTTCTCGTAAAATTTTAGGCTGTTTGAGTCTAAACGAAATTTTATTTAAAGTACTGTTTTGTAAAGACGAGTTCCTAAAATTTAGAGAACGAGCGAAAAATTTAGATAAAGGTTCGTAAGTCTAGATTTTTTTGGTTCGTTTTTTCATCGATGGAAAAAATGAACAACATAAAAGAAAAGCACGTCATTTCGACTGCAAGGAGAAATCTTTAGAATCAGTGTAGTTAATCTCAACCCCGACCTATTTTCATTTAGTAGAACCCAAGAATAATAACTTCTTTTTCATAAGAATAGTACGCAAAAGCTTCGAGATT
>NZ_JAPEHZ010000196.1 GCF_028823685.1 Tenacibaculum sp. L6
CGACTTTAGGCTACAAACCATTATCCAAAAAGTATCACGTAGATATGAATATCCATTGGTACGGTCAACAACGATTGCCAAATACGCAGAGCAATCCACCAGAATTTCAACGACCTGACTTTTCAGAAAATTATGTGCTTGTAAATGCTCAATTTACATACAACCTGAAAAAGTTTGAATTGTATGCAGGTTGCGAAAACATTTTTGACTTTAGGCAAGAACGACCGATTATAGGTTGGCAAGACCCATTCGGTCAGTTTTTTGACACAAGTTCAGTTTGGGGACCAACTCGCGGGAGAGAATTGTATGTAGGAGTTCGGTTTAGAATTCCGAGTGAATAAGCCAACGCTAAAGCCATACACATTTGCAATTCGCTTCAGCCGACACACAAGCCAAAAATTGCAAAAGAGTATGGCTTTTCCAACGCAGAAAGAAAAAAGCCAGTGGCTAACAAAGAACTGAGGTAAAAAACAAGTAAATTTTATACTTTTTTAAACCAAA
>NZ_JAPEHZ010000197.1 GCF_028823685.1 Tenacibaculum sp. L6
TATTTTTATATATGTTTCCCTTGAGTCCAACCATGTTTTCCTAAATACTGCTCTCCACTTTCAACAGCACCCTCTTCAATACTTGTTCCCATAGAATCGTTCCAACGATTCAAATATCCGAAAAGAGAAATCACTCCTAGCATCTCAACTATTTCACCTTCATCCCAATACTTATACAACCCTTCTTTTATATTTTCATCTACCATATTCGGAACCATAGAAGCTGCCAATGAGAAGTCTAATGCAGCACGTTCAGCATCAGAAAATGCTGAATGTGTTTTATACTCCCAAATATTATCCAACTGTTCTTGTTCTGCGCCATAACGTTCTGCTGCACGAATAGCATGAGCTTGACAATAACGACAACCTGTAGCATTGCTACTTACCCAAGCAATCATCCGTTTTAACACTGACGTTACACGACCTTGATTAGCCATTACCGCTTTATTTAAATTGATAAATGCTTTGGAAATTTCTGGTCTACGTTGCATTG
>NZ_JAPEHZ010000198.1 GCF_028823685.1 Tenacibaculum sp. L6
GAGTAATTACAGTTACTATACCAGCTGGAGGAGCAACTACTGGAGTCTACACAGCTACGTTAACAGGAGCATTAGGATCAAGTTTTACTTTAACTGGATCAGGTCCATTTGATTTCACAGGTTTAGTAGCAGATACATATACGGTTGCATTAGAGGATTCAAATGGATGTTCTCCTTCAACTCAAAATATTACAATTAATCCAAATTTAGACTTTGATATTACTCCAGTAAGCATTTTAACTTGTGCGGCTGGTGCAGAGTATGCTATTGAAGTTATTTCAGGAACAGGAAGTTATACCTATGAAGTTGATAGTCCAACAACACCAAATGTTGTAACAGGAACTATAGTTGCAGGAACAGGAGTAAGCGATAACTTTACTTTACCAGTGACTACTCCAGTAGGAACGTATACGGTTAGAGTTACAGATACAGGTTCAGGAAATTGTGTTGTAAATAAGACATTTGAAATAACAACACCAGTTGATC
>NZ_JAPEHZ010000199.1 GCF_028823685.1 Tenacibaculum sp. L6
GACCACATACTACTAATCCTCCCCAATCTTTAGGAGCAGGAGTAGCAGCTCCAGAAGTCATAACTACAGGATTGTTTGCTTCACCATTGATGAAGATTTGCCCTCCTTGAGCTACAGCGATGTAAGCAGAAGTACCACCAGTAGCTTTAATAACTGTTCCAGCAGGAATTGTTAATTTTCCACCATCTTTTACTATGAAAGAGCTTGTTAATTGGTATTCAATATCAGCTTTTAAAGTAACTTCACCAGTAACTTCACCAGCTAAGTTTTCTTTAGAAACTCCACTGTTACTTAATCCTCTTGTCCAACCAGCAGCCCAATCAGGAGCAGCAGCACCATTACCAGCTCCAGAAGTAACTCCTTGACCGATGAAATCTTGATTAGCTCCAGTATAGTCAGTTAAAGCGAAACCATCAACATTTTCAGCAAACTGAACGTTAGTCATTTTTAAATCTCCATTTTCAATTCTTACAGCAGCTTC
>NZ_JAPEHZ010000019.1 GCF_028823685.1 Tenacibaculum sp. L6
AAATTTTATTTCGATCCTGTTTTTCTTGACTACTATTTTAACATATTCACAATCTTCTTTCTTTATTGTACAAAGCAACCCAGATACTGAATTTGTTAGGACATCATCAGGATTATATAAAATGACCAATCCTGAAAATGAAATCAAAAGGTTATATTACTTTAAAAGTTTTAAAAACAAAGCTGTAATTAAAGATTCAAAAAAAGAATTTAAAATTAATAATTTTAATATTGATTTAGTAGATAATAATTTTGTTTCCAAAATTAATAATGATACTATTTTTGTTTTTAATGAATTGAATAAAGCTTTCATAAACAATAAAGAGTTTATAAAAAAAGATAACATTATTTATGAAATACTTGTTAATGGAGATAGAATTGAATTAAAAGTAAAACATTTCTCTGAAAAAAGAGATGAAATAATTGATAATTTAACAGGAAAAATTCTTAAACCCAAACATTATATACCAAAAAAGGAATACGTTTTATTAGACAAATCATCGCTTAAAACATCTACGTTTAAAAAGATAAAGAAAAAAAATATTATAAACTTGGTGGATAATGAGTTTAAAAATGATTTAATAAGGTTTTCGAAGAAAGAGAAGTTATCATTTAAAAATGAAAAAGAACTTAAAAAGATTTTAAATTATTATAATTCATTATAAGAGAACTAAAAAGGACAAACATTAAATGTTTGTCCTTTTTTTATATATTTTTGCAAACAAATTACACAACACCACTAAATGAAATATCAAACACGTAAAAAAGCATTAGTTCTATTAGCAGACGGAACAATTTTCTACGGAAAATCAATTGGAATAGAAGGAACCGCTACAGGAGAGATTTGTTTTAACACAGGTATGACAGGGTACCAAGAAATTTTTACTGATCCATCTTACTTTGGACAACTTATGGTAGCTACCAATGCACATATTGGTAACTATGGAGTTAACGACGAAGAAGTAGAATCAGAAGGAATTAAAATTTCAGGATTAATTTGTCGTAATTTCAGTTTTACACATTCTCGTGTAGATTCTGATGGAAATTTATTTGATTGGTTTAAAGAACACAATCTAGTAGCTATTTCTGATGTTGATACTCGTGCGTTAGTATCTTATATTAGAGATAATGGTGCAATGAATGCTATTATTTCTACAGAAGTAGATAATATTGAAGAATTAAAGAAGCAATTAGCTGATACTCCAAATATGGAAGGATTAGAGTTAGCTTCTAAAGTATCTACAAAAGAGCCTTATTTTGTAGGAGATGAAAACGCACCGATTAAAATTTCAGCTTTAGACATTGGAATCAAGAAAAACATTTTAAGAAATTTAGCAAAGAGAGGCGCTTATATTAAAGTGTATCCTTACAATGCAAGTTTTGAGCAAATGAGTGATTTTAATCCAGATGGGTATTTTATTTCAAACGGACCTGGAGATCCAGAGCCTTTAGAAGAAGCTCAAAAAACAGCAAAACAAATTATCGAAAAAGATTTACCATTATTTGGAATTTGTTTAGGGCACCAGGTAATTGCTTTAGCAAACGGAATTTCTACTTATAAGATGCACAATGGTCACAGAGGAATTAACCATCCAGTAAAGAATTTATTGACTGGAAAAGGAGAAATTACTTCTCAAAACCACGGATTTGCTATTAATAGAGAAGAAACAGAAGCGCATCCAGATGTAGAAATCACCCATGTACATTTAAATGACAATACGGTTGCAGGTATCAGAATGAAATCTAAAAACGTATTTTCTGTACAATACCACCCAGAAGCAAGTCCAGGGCCACACGATGCAGAATACCTATTTGATCAGTTTATCGAAAATATCAAAAAAGTAAAAGCATAATAAAAATCTAAATAAAATATACAACATTCCCGTGAGTTATAAACTTACGGGAATGTATCTTAAAAATAAACAACTATGAGTATGATAATCAACATTCAAGCACGTCAAATTTTTGATTCAAGAGGAAATCCTACGGTAGAAGTAGATGTAACTACTGAAAATGGAGTTGTAGGTAGAGCAGCAGTACCATCAGGAGCTTCTACAGGAGAACACGAAGCTGTTGAATTACGTGATGGAGGAAATGATTACATGGGTAAAGGTGTGTTAAAAGCTGTTGAAAACGTAAATACTGTTATTGCTCAAGAGTTATTAGGAGTATCAGTTTTTGAACAAAATATGATCGATCAAATGATGATTGATTTGGACGGAACTCCGAACAAATCAGTATTAGGAGCGAACGCTATTTTAGGTGTTTCATTAGCGGTAGCAAAAGCAGCAGCAAATGAATTAGGTTTACCATTATATCGTTATGTAGGTGGTGTTTCAGCAAATACGTTGCCTGTTCCTATGATGAACATCATCAATGGAGGTTCGCACTCAGATGCACCTATCGCATTCCAAGAATTTATGGTTATGCCAGTAAAAGCTCAAAACTTTACTGAAGCAATGCAAATAGGTTCTGAAATTTTTCACAACTTAAAGAAAGTATTACACGACCGTAATTTATCAACAGCAGTAGGTGATGAAGGTGGATTTGCACCTACTTTAGATGGAACTGAAGACGCTATTGAAACAATCGCTTTAGCAACTAAAAATGCTGGATATAAATTTGGAGAAGAAGTAATGATTGCATTAGATTGTGCTTCAGCTGAGTTTTATGTAGATGGAAAATATGACTACACCAAGTTTGAAGGAGATAAAGGAGCTGTAAGAACATCAGAAGAGCAAGCTGCTTATTTAGCAGAATTATGTGAAAAATATCCTATTATTTCTATTGAAGATGGGATGGATGAAAACGACTGGGATGGATGGAAAATGCTAACAGATAAAGTTGGAGATAAAGTTCAATTAGTAGGAGACGATTTGTTTGTAACGAATGTTGAGCGTTTATCAAGAGGAATTGAAAATGGTATTGCGAATTCAATCTTAATTAAAGTAAACCAAATTGGTACGCTTACTGAAACGATTGCAGCAGTAAATATGGCGCATAATGCAGGATATACTTCTGTAATGAGTCACCGTTCAGGAGAAACTGAAGACAATACTATTGCAGATTTAGCAGTAGCATTAAACTGTGGACAAATCAAAACGGGTTCTGCTTCACGTTCAGATCGTATGGCAAAATACAACCAGTTATTACGTATTGAAGAACAATTAGCAGATGTAGCTTATTATCCGCAAGAAAAAGCGTTTAAAGTAAAATAATTTACTACTACATAAATTAAAGAAAGCTCGTGCATTTGTACGAGCTTTTTTGTTGAGTATGGTATTGTTTTTGATAAATAAATCGGTTAAAAACAACAAGTAAAAAGTAGGGTAAAATCCTTTTAGCTTTTTATAGAGGTGTTTATAAACAAAAAAGAACTATGAAAAAAACATTCCTACTTATTTGTAGCTTATTTGCTGTATCATTATTTTCTCAAGAAAAACAAACACAAAGCGTTTGGAGAATTAATTTTTTAAATCCTGGAGTAGAGTACGAAACTCCTACAGGGAATAATTCAACCTTATCTATAGGAGCAGGTATTGGGTACAGTGTTAGTTATCCCCATACAGACCATACAGCAGGTTCTGGTTTTATCACCTCTTTTAATCCTTTTTTAGATATACAGCATAAATGGTTTTACAATTTTGATAAACGTAAAACTAAAGGGCTAAACATTACAAACAATTCAGGAAATTTTATTTCAGCAAGAGTTTTAACTAGAGGAGAATCTTTATTTGGTAATTCTAATGGAACCGATGGTTTAGACTTTGCAGTAGGACCAACATGGGGTATTCAACGGAAATATGGTAAAAACTTCCATTTCTTATTTGACATGGGACCTATATACTACTTTGATGTGAATGGAAATGGTTATTATTTTCCTTTGATGCTACAACTCAACTTAGGGTTTGATTTATAGAAATATGAAATACTTATACATATTACTTGCTGTTATTGTAATTACGTCTTGTAATTCGGTAAAATACACTCATTCAGGAGATGTAAATTCACGATTAGATTTCAGAAAAGGAAAGTGGTTGTTAAATGATGTTACCTCTTTTAAAAACATTAGAAAAGAAGGTTTAACTGAAATGGCAAATGAACGATTTTATGAACTTATAGGTAATAGACTTTTGGTGGTTAGCAACATGCAAGGACTATTAATTCCTAGTAATATTTCATCTAGTCTTGATAAATCTATTTTAAAAGATATAAAAAACGGCACAGGTTATGATTACTTTATTGATATTAGAACTAAAAATATATCCAATGAAGTAGGTGTTTTAGGAACAGGAAGTTCTCAAACTGATCTTTCAAAAAACATTGGTGAGGTAACACTTAGTATCTACGATTTAAACATGTTTGAAATAATATACAGTCAAACAGTAGTTGGCAAATTAGTGGTTTCTGAAAGAGATAATGATTATGCACTTTCTAAAAATTCAACTCTCATTATTCATAGTGCTTTGAAAAGAATTATGAACAAAATCAAGAAAAACCAAATCAAGGTTAAGTAGTATAAAAATAAACAAACAAAGGCTGTCTTAAACTATAAGGACAGCCTTTGAAATAAAATTCAATTCGTTTGTTTAGTTGTTTATATTTTAATTCAAGTTTAAGAATTCTTCTTCAGAAATTTCTCCTGAAGCAATTTTTTGTAATTCTTCTAAGTGCGCTACAATATGCTCGTGCTGACCTTGTTCGATAGTAGCAGGCTTAACTAATTCTAATTTTAATCTACCACCTTTTACATAATAGTCATAGTAGTAAAAAAAGTTTGCATCAAAGTTTCTGTTTGAATAAGTACCGTTATCCCCTAATAAGTAACCTAACCTAAAAGCAGATCTTCTTTGTGCGGCTGTACCATGAGAACTACCATTAGGACCAGCTAATGTTTGTGAGAAGTTGTAAGCACCGGCTGCAGTATTCCAATTACTAGTATAAGTTCTACGAATAAAATATCCTCCAAAACCATCAGCTTCTAATTCAGTAGCACTAACATGATTGCCGCTAGGAATGGTATTGTCTCTAAACTGTACTTGATGTGCCATTTCATGAGCAGCAACATAAGCAATAGCAACATTACCATAATTTAAAGCACTAGCTAGCAATTCTTCTCCCCATACTACATAACCATTAGAATAAGAAAGAGCATTGAAAGTTCCGTCTCCACCTGCTAAGTATAAAGGTACATTACCCATTCCAAAAAAACTCGCAGCTTCGTTGTGTTCAGTTTTTAAAAAATTGGTGGTAGATTGGTTAACTATATAATCAGCCCAATAAGAGTTTGGACCAAAACCGTCAACAGTGTAACACTCAGCATTGTTAATTTCTAGCATGCTTGGAGAGTTAATCCCCATAGGGGCGTTGTCGCTTGTTAAATTATTGTCTTCTTTGGTACATTGTACGGCAAGAATTGATATGCATAATAATGCAATAATAAATTTAATTTTTTTCATTGTGAAAGGGTTTTATGAATTGAATTAATTTTTTCTAAAAATATATGTTGTTTTGTTAACGGAGTTAAATAAAAGATATTGTGTATTTAATTTGTTATCAAGAAAAAAATACACACTCTAAAAGAATACGGAATTTGGTATGCTTAAATAAGTTTGTAAGGTCTGAAAAAATAAGAGAATTAAGATTAAATCAATTTTATAAGAGAAATTAATTGTGTCTTTCTTCTAGGTAAGGCGTTGTATTATAAGTAAGATTAGATTTGTTTTTTTTAATAAAATAAACTAATTTTTATATATTAAAAATCTATCAATTCTAACTTTCAAAATAATTCAAAAAATGGTATATTCGCAACTCACTTCAATCATTAAAATTTAAGAAATTTAAAATGTCAGATATAGCAAAATTACAAATTGGCGAAAAAACGTATGAGTTTCCTTTAGTAAAGGGAACAGAAAATGAAACTGCAATTGATATTAAAGCCTTAAGAGGAGCCACGGACGGTGTAATTACCATTGATCCAGGTTATAAGAATACAGGTTCATGCCAAAGTGCTATAACATTTTTAGATGGTGAGAAAGGAATTTTAAGATATAGAGGATATTCTATTGAAGAATTAGCTGAAAAAGCAGACTTCTTAGAAGTAGCTTACTTATTAATTTTTGGTGAGTTACCAACAAAAGAGCAATTAGATAAATTCTATGCAGATATTTTGGATGAAGCAATTGTAGATGATGATATTAAGAAAATCATTGATGCTTTTCCTAAAAATGCTCATCCAATGGGAGTATTATCATCATTAACATCAGCTTTAACAGCTTTTAATCCGTCTTCTGTAAACGTTGATTCAGAAGAAGATATGTATAAGGCGATCGTTAAAATTATGGGTAAATTCCCTGTTTTAGTAGCTTGGACGTTACGTAAAAAACAAGGATTACCATTGCACTACGGTTCTCGCAAGTTAGGATATGTTGAGAATATCTTAACAATGATGTTCCAAAAGCCAAACGATGAGTATGAGTTAAACCCTATTATGATTAATGCTTTAGATAAGTTATTAATCTTACATGCAGATCACGAGCAAAACTGTTCAACTTCAACAGTACGTATCGTAGGTTCTTCTCATGCAGGTTTATTCGCATCATTATCAGCAGGGATTTCTGCTTTATGGGGACCTTTACATGGTGGAGCAAACCAAGCTGTACTGGAAATGTTAGAAGCTATCAAAGAAGATGGTGGAGATACTAAAAAGTACATGGGTAAAGCAAAAGATAAAGAAGATCCATTCCGTTTAATGGGATTCGGACACCGTGTATATAAAAACTTTGATCCAAGAGCAAAGATTATTAAGAAGGCAGCTGATGAAGTGTTAGGAGATTTAGGAGTTGAAGATCCAATTTTAGATGTAGCTAAAGGTTTGGAAAGAGAAGCTTTAGAAGATCAATACTTTGTAGATAGAAAATTATATCCTAACGTAGATTTCTATTCAGGTATTATTTACCGCGCAATGGGTATTCCAGTAGAAATGTTTACTGTAATGTTTGCTTTAGGACGTTTACCAGGATGGATAGCTCAATGGAGAGAAATGCGCTTACGTAAAGAACCAATCGGTCGTCCACGTCAAGTATACGTTGGAGAAAATTTAAGGGAATTCGTAGAGATAGATAAAAGATAAAACATGAAAAAAAGTGTCATTTAGTAATTTAAATGACATTTTTTTATTTAATATAATTGATGATGAAAGAAATTAAAATTATCAAAAATAGATCAGATATTGGAGCAGGAACTCGTGGTTCTGATATGGGAGTTGATGCTATTGAAATAGCAGCAATAAATAAAAAGAGTAATTACTTTGATTCGCATGACTTTGAAGATGTTATTACCGAAAATGAATCAATTTATAATAAAGTAAACAATTCATTTGCTAAGCGAATAGACAGTGTTTTTAATCAGTGTAAGCGTTTAAGTAACCATGTAAAAGTTAATTTACAGGAAGGGAAATTTCCAATTGTATTGTCAGGAGATCATTCTTCAGCATTAGGAACAATTAGTGGAGTGAAGGCAGCTTATCCAACACAAAGGGTAGGTGTAGTTTGGATTGATGCCCACGGAGATTTACATTCACCTTATACTTCTCCTTCAGGAAACATTCACGGAATGCCTTTATCGGCAGCTATATCAGACGATAATTTAGATTGTCAAATTAACGATGTAAGTAGAGAAACTTCTGAGTTGTGGGAACGTATGAAAAACATCGGAGTTCCAGGGCAAAAAGTATTACCAGAAGATATTATTTTCTTTGGTGTTCGAGATACTGAAGAACCAGAGGATAAGCAAATGGAGAAATATGGTATTAAAAACTATATGGTTGCTGAAGTTCGCTATCGTGGATTGGATGTTTGTGTAAATGAAGCTTTAGAAAAGTTGTCAAATTGTGATGTAATTTATGTATCGTTTGATGTAGATGCAATGGATTGCGATATGATTTCTTACGGAACAGGTACACCAGTTCCAAAAGGATTTGATCAACATGAAATTATTGATATAATCAACGGATTATTAGCAAGTGAAAAAGTAGCTTGTGTAGAGTTTGTTGAAGTAAATCCGTTACTAGATTTCAAAGGAAACAAAATGGCAGAAACTGCTTTTGAAGTTCTTGAAGAAGTAACTAAGAAGGTTAAAAGTCTGTAGTTTTAAAAGATTTTTTAAAAAAGCGAACTTATTTAAGTTCGCTTTTTTTTTAAAAGAAGAAAATAAACAAGTACATTTGCGAGTATAGATTCTACTTGTTAGTATACACAAATAAAGAATTTATACAATTAATTTATTTCGAGGAAAAGTTTTAATACTTACTCTCGATTATCGAGTAAACTTTAGGAGTAGCTAGTTCGCTAGTTTGAGAAAGATCCTTTGAACCTGATATGGTTAACACCAGCGTAGGGAAAAGTTGTAAAATCTTATTTAGGCATTGTTTTTTGTAAAACAATTCTGAATTCCTTCTACAGTTTACTTTAAATAGATCAATATGATAACAATAAAAGTAAACGATAACCAACAAGAATTTTTAACCGAGGTGACATTGCAAGAATTAGTAGAAAAGCTACAAATTCAAACCAATGGAATTGCCATTGCTGTAAATAGTAGTGTGGTAAAAAAATCAGATTGGTCTTCAAAATTACTCCAAAATAATGATGCTATTTTAATCATTAGGTCTACCCAAGGAGGATAATATTTTCAGAAAACAAAACGTATAAAGCAATAAACAAGCAACCCTAAAATGAAGAAAAAAGACGCAACCCTAAAATGAAGAAAAAAGATACAGCACCAAAACAAGATGGTGTAACAAGACAACCATTTCCGAATTCAAAAAAAATATATGTTCAAGGAAACATCCATCCACAGATAAAAGTAGCCATGCGTGAAATTGAATTGAGTGATACTGTGGATTCGATGACTAAAAAAAGAACTCCTAACGAACCAGTTACGGTATACGATACTTCAGGTCCTTATACAGACCCAAACAAAGAGATTAATATCCATAGCGGATTAGAACGTATTCGTGAACAATGGATTTTAGATAGAGGAGATGTGGATGAGTTAAATGAATTTACTTCTGATTATTGTAATGAGCGATTGAATGATAAAAGCTTAGATCATCTTCGATTTAACTTAAAACATAAACCTAAGCGGGCAAAAAAAGGACAAAATGTAACACAGTTACATTACGCAAAAAAAGGAATTATTACCCCAGAGATGGAATACATTGCCATTCGTGAAAATCAACGAATAGATGAAATGACACGTTTATCGAAACAACATCCAGGGCAAGATTTTGGGGCGAGTATTCCAGCAAAAATAACTCCTGAGTTTGTTAGAGAAGAAGTAGCAAGAGGACGAGCAGTTATTCCTTCAAATATCAACCATCCAGAAGCAGAGCCTATGATTTTAGGTCGTAACTTCTTGGTAAAAATCAATGCGAATATTGGAAACTCAGCTACCACCTCATCCATAGAAGAAGAAGTAGAAAAAGCAGTTTGGGCATGTCGTTGGGGAGCAGATAATATCATGGATTTATCTACAGGTAAAAACATCCATGAAACTCGTGAATGGATTATTCGGAATTCACCTGTACCTGTAGGAACCGTACCTATTTATCAAGCTTTAGAAAAAGTAAATGGAATTGCTGAAGATTTAACTTGGGAGATTTTTAGAGATACTTTAATAGAACAAGCAGAACAAGGAGTAGATTACTTTACGATTCACGCAGGAGTTCGTTTACGTTATGTACCTATGACGGCTAAACGTATTACAGGAATCGTGTCTAGAGGAGGATCTATCATGGCAAAATGGTGTTTAGCACATCATAAAGAAAGCTTTTTATATACCCATTTCGAGGAGATTTGTGAAATTATGAAGGCATATGATGTTGCTTTTTCATTAGGAGATGGTTTACGTCCAGGTTCAATTGCTGATGCGAATGATGAAGCGCAGTTTGCTGAATTAGAAACGTTAGGGGAGTTAACACAAATAGCACGTAAGCATGAAGTACAATGTTTTATAGAAGGTCCAGGTCACGTGCCAATGCACATGATTAAAGCGAACATGGATAAGCAGTTAGAAGCTTGTGATGAAGCCCCGTTCTACACTTTAGGACCTTTAACTACGGATATTGCTCCAGGATACGATCATATTACTTCAGGAATCGGAGCGGCTATGATTGGTTGGTATGGTTGTGCTATGTTGTGTTATGTAACTCCAAAAGAACATTTAGGCTTACCAAATAAAGAAGATGTTCGTACAGGAGTGGTTACCTATAAATTAGCAGCCCATGCAGCTGATTTAGCAAAAGGACATCCAGGAGCACAACACAGAGATGATGCTTTAAGTAAAGCACGTTTTGAGTTTCGTTGGGAAGATCAGTTTAACTTAGGGTTGGATCCAGAACTGGCTAGAGAATATCACGATGAGACCTTACCTGCAGAAGGAGCTAAAATTGCACATTTTTGCTCTATGTGTGGACCAAAATTCTGTTCTATGAAAATATCACAAGAAGTACGTGACTTTGCCGCTGAAAATGAAGTAGAAGGAGACGAAGTGTTTGCAAAAGGAATGGAGGAAAAATCTAAAGAGTTTAAAGATAAAGGTTCAGAAGTATATCTATAACAAAATAAAAGAGAAGGAATTAGAACAGTACTATTTCTAATTCCTAACTCTTTTTAACCTAATTCCTAATACATGATTGTTTTAATAGCTCCAGAAAAAGATATTCCAAATGAGATTGAAATCCTTCAACAATTATTTGAAGAAGGATTGGAATATTATCATTTCAGAAAACCTGAGAAGAATTACGAAGAGCATGTGGTTTATTTGAATCAGATAGATGAAAAGTATCATGATAGAATAGTTACTCATTATTTTCATGAACTCATTAATGAATTCAACCTAAAAGGAATTCATTTTCAAGAGCAAAAAAGAATTGATGCTTTAGAGAATGGAAGCGAATATTTTATTGGACTAGATATGATAGGAAAAACGATGAGTAGCTCTTTTCATGAACCTTCAGTTCTAGCGAATTGCGACATCGAATTTGATTACCATTTATTAAGCCCTGTTTTCTCTTCTATTTCAAAGAAAGGATACGAAGGAAGAGGCTTTGATATAAATCATATTGATAAAACCATTATAGGTATGGGCGGAATCAATACAGATACCATCCAAAAAACTTTAGAGTTAGGTTTTCAAGGAATTGGTGTTTTAGGAGGAGTTTGGAATACAGAAAACCCAGTTGAAAGCTTTAAAAATATCAAGCGCCATTACGAGGAGTGTATGACGAAGTAATCTTTTTGTCAAAGAAAGTATATCAATAAAAAATGAAACAACAAGCTTACATACTAACGATTGCAGGATTTGATCCGTCAAGTGGAGCAGGATTGACTTCGGATATTAAAACTTTTGAAGCACATGGTTTATACGGACTATCGGTATGTACAGCAGTTACAGTTCAAAATGATATTGATTTTAAAGACTGTGTTTGGGTTGATAAAGAAACAATAATCAATCAAGTAGAAACTTTATTTGAACGCTTTGAAATATCAGTAGCAAAAATAGGAATTATCCAATCTTGGAATGTATTACTGGAGGTTATTCAAACACTAAAAAAATACAATTCATCCATAAAAATAGTTTTGGATCCTATTTTAAAAGCCAGCGCTGGATTTGATTTTCATTTAGAAGAGAATATTAAAGTGTTAGAAGAAGTACTACAACACTGTGATTTTATCACTCCAAATTATGATGAAATCAAAGCTTTGTTCCTTAATAAATCGATTGAAGAAACCATTGAATTCATTTCAGAGAAGACCAATATTTATTTAAAAGGAGGGCATAGAGAAGCTAAAAAAGGATGGGATGAAGTATATCACAGTAAGATAGTACAATTGAATATTCCACCGAAAACTATAGCTGTTTTTGAAAAACATGGAAGCGGTTGTGTGTTGTCTTCAGCTTTAGCTTCAAACATAGCGAAACAACTTCCTCTAGAAGATGCATGTATAAATGCGAAATGGTATACAGAACAATTTTTAAACTCTAATGAAACGCTCTTAGGAGAGCACAACTATAATGATAAGTAAATTACACTATATAACTCAAGGGAAAACTCCAGAAGAGCATTTAGAAAATGTTCAAAGAGCTTGTGCTTCTGGAGCAGAGTGGGTACAACTTCGATTAAAGAATCTGGATCCGAAAACTATTTTAGAAACAGCTCAAAAAGCGAGAGAAATTACTAGTCATTTTCAAACGCGTTTAATCATAAACGATTATTACAAAGTAGCTAAAGAAATCAAAGCAGATGGAGTTCATTTAGGGAAAACAGATACGTGTCCATTAAAAGCAAAAGAGTATTTAGGTGATTTATATATCGTAGGTGGAACAGCCAATACTTTGGAGGATTGTAAAAAACTCTTAGAAAAGGGAGTAGACTATATTGGTTTAGGCCCTTTTCAGTTTACTGAAACTAAAAAGAATTTGAGTCCAGTTTTAGGAACTACTGGATATCAAGTGCTATTAGAAGAATTGAAAACAACCACTCCAATAATAGCCATCGGTGGAATTACCACAGAAAATATACCTGAAATTATTGACACGGGAGTATATGGAGTTGCTGTTTCAGGAGCAATTACACAAAATTTCAACTCGATTTCTAGATTTCATAAAATATTAAAGGCACCTAGCACCAACGAACAAGTGTACAAAATAGAAGCGCAATAAATCAGCAATAATGAATACCAACTTAACAATAGCAGATAAAACATTTACCTCACGTTTATTTACAGGAACGGGAAAATTCAGCTCCTCACAATTAATGAAAGAAGCTTTGTTAGCTTCAGAAAGTGAACTGATAACAGTTGCTTTAAAAAGAGTAGATGTTCAAAACGAAGAAGATGATATTTTATTACATTTAAGTCATTCAAGAATCAATTTATTACCGAATACTTCGGGAGTTCGTACAGCAAAAGAAGCTGTTTTTGCTGCAGAATTGTCTAGAGAAGCTTTGGAAACGAATTGGGTAAAATTAGAAATACATCCAGATCCAAGGTATTTATTACCAGATCCAATAGAAACCTTAAAAGCAGCAGAAGAGTTAGTAAAAAAAGGGTTTGTAGTGATGCCTTATATTCATGCAGATCCGGTTTTATGCAAACGTTTGGAAGAAGTAGGAACGCAATGTGTAATGCCTTTAGGAGCTCCTATTGGAAGTAATAAAGGATTAAAAACATTAGAGTTTTTAGAAATTATTATCGAACAGTCTAATGTTCCAGTAGTTGTTGATGCTGGTATTGGAGCACCTTCTCACGCAGCATATGCCATGGAATTAGGTGCTGATGCTGTTTTGGTAAACACAGCTATTGCAGTATCACAAAACCCAGTAGCCATGGCGCAAGCTTTTAAAATGGCAGTAGAAGCAGGAAGAATGGCATATGAAGCAAAACTAGCTCCTGTAAAAAAACAAGCAGAGGCAAGTAGTCCGTTAACGAGTTTTTTAAGTTAGATTAAGCAGTGTCATAATTAAGTCTAGTGATAAAATCCACCGAAAGAAACGTTAAAATGAAAAGCTGTTTGAGCGAAGCGAGTTCTTTTCATTTAGTTTCGAGGATGTGATTTTTATCAGATAAGAGTTAATAAGACTAGATTTTTTTATCTTTTTTCATCAATGGAAAAAAGATAAAACGAACAATATATTATGAGTAGTTTCAAAAACACATTCAACCAATACAATTGGGATGAAGCTTTACAAAGCATTTTTAATAAAACATCCGTTGATGTTGAAAGTGCTTTATCTAAGGATAAACTTGATTTGGAAGATTTTAAAGCGTTGATATCTCCTGCTGCAAAGCCTTTTTTAGAGCAAATGGCACAAAGAAGTCGTATGTTGACGAAAAAACGATTTGGAAATACGATTCAAATGTACGCTCCAATGTATTTGAGTAATGAGTGTCAGAATATATGTACGTATTGCGGATTCAGTTTTACAAACAAAATTCCGAGAAGAACATTAACCGATGATGAAATATTGAAAGAAGTTGCTTTTTTAAAAGCAAAAGGTTACGATCACATTTTGTTAGTAACCGGAGAAGCCAATCAGACAGTGGGAGTTGATTATATTAAAAATGCAATTCAACTCATACGTTCTCAATTTTCAAATATTACGATTGAAGTGCAACCTTTAGATCAAGATGAATATGAATTGTTAATTGAAAGCGGATTATACGCAGTACTGGTATATCAAGAAACGTATCATCAACAAGAGTATAAAAAGCATCATCCGAAAGGGAAAAAATCAAATTTTGAATATCGTTTGGAAACACCAGATAGATTAGGGAAAGCAGGAGTTCATAAAATTGGTTTGGGCGCTTTATTCGGGTTAGAAGATTGGCGTGCTGATAGTTTTTTTACCGCATTGCACTTAAAATATTTACAGAAAACCTACTGGAAAACGAAGTATTCTATTTCATTTCCACGTTTAAGACCACATTCAGGAGGATTGGAACCCAAAGTAGAAATGACGGATGCAGATTTGGTACAGTTAATCTGTGCATTTAGACTATTAGATGAAGACGTAGAGCTATCAATGTCTACCCGAGAAAGTGAAGTTTTTAGAAATAATATTGTTAATTTAGGAGCTACCTCAATCAGTGCAGAGTCTAAGACAAATCCAGGAGGATATAGTGTTGAACCACAATCGTTAGAGCAATTTGAAATTTCAGACGAACGAAGCACCGAAGAAATTGTTCAGATGCTAAAAGGTCAGGGATTAGAAGTAGTTTGGAAAGATTGGGAGCATTTTAGAAGTTAGACCGCTTCGCTGTTGGAATCAAGAATAAAGATTGAAGGTAACTTATCTTTTGCAAACCAAATGAACGTCATTCTGAACTTGTTTCAGAATTTTATACAATTATGAACTTAAGTCAAGAAGAACAAAAACAATACGACCGTCATTTAATTCTCGATAAAATAGGAGAAGAAGGGCAACTAAAACTAAAACAATCAAAGGTTTTGGTAATAGGGGCAGGCGGATTGGGTTGTCCTATACTACAATATTTAACGGCAGCAGGTGTAGGTACGATTGGAATTATTGATGATGATGTGGTAGATCAAAGTAATTTACAGCGCCAAGTTTTATATACGATAGATGATATAGGAAAGTCTAAAGCAGAAACAGCAGCAAATCGTTTATCAAAATTAAATCCGTTTGTACAGTTTCATGTGTATAAAGAAAAATTGACTAACCAGAATGCTGTTTCTTTATTTGAGAAATATGATGTAGTTGTAGATGGTAGCGATAATTTTGCTACTCGTTATTTAACTAACGATGCAGCGGTACTCACTCAAAAACCGTTGGTGTATGGTGCTATTTTTAAGTTTGAAGGACAGGTAAGTGTGTTTAATTATCAAGGAAGTGCTACGTATCGATGTTTATATCCAACTCCTCCAAAACCAGAGGAGTCACCTAATTGCTCAGAAATTGGTGTAATAGGTGTATTACCTGGAATTATAGGAAGTTTACAAGCAAATGAAGCTATTAAGATTATTTGCGGAATAGGAGAGGTGTTAGCCAATAAATTATTGATGTATGATACCTTAAGCATGCGTCAAATGATATTGAATTTTGAAAAGACAGACAAAGCAGAGGTTATTGAATTAGATAGTGACTATGAATTTTTCTGCGGAATTAAAACTGCTGCTAACGAGATAACGTTAGAAGAATTACAAAATAATCCGTCAGCTTATAATTTATTGGATGTTCGTGAAAATAGGGAACGGGAACAACATCATATAGGAGGGCAACACATTCCGTTAGGAGAACTTACTCAACGATATGATGAAATAGACATCGAAAAACCTGTGGTAGTTTATTGTAAATCAGGAGTACGTAGCCAACGAGCAATTGATTTTTTAGAACAACAATTCAACTCTGTTACTTTTCTAAATTTAAAAGGAGGACTAGGATAAACACAACATCAGCCTAATGATTTATAAGGCTGATGTTGTAGTATAAAAAGTAATATTCTTACTCTTTTTTTGAAAGAATATAAAATTTAGAAAGTTCTCCTTCAATTACTTTTCCTTCAGTATCTAAAGCAATCACAGAACCTTCGATACATTTATATTGAGGGTTTCTATCAGGAATATTTAAAGTAATATTTGTTCCTTTTTTGTCCCATGTAAAACTTCCTTTTTCAACAAAATTGTTTTGATTGTTCTTCATCTAAGTAAACTTCAGTCAATTCAAACGTTAAATCAGCGTTTAATTTAAGTGTAGTGTTAATTCCAGGACAGCTAGCACAAGGTAGTGTACCTTCATAGATTCCGGCCCAATCTAAAGAGTTTTTAGCATTGTGCTCATCAACAAATTCTTGTTTAGGTTGTTGTTCAACTTTGTTTTCAGTATTACTATTGCCTTGGTTTTTACAAGATAAAAATACTAACGAAGTCATGGCTAAAATAGCAGCCGATTTTTTAATTGTTTTTCTAGTCATTTTTTTAAAAGTTTTATCAAAGCTTTTACTAGCAGTTATTATGCCATAAATTACTTTTGAATATAAGAAAATAACATAAAATAATATTAAAATCTGTTACCTTCGCAGTATGCAACAAACAACGAATACAATTTTAATGATTCGTCCTGCAAATTTTAGGATGAATGAACAAACAGCAGTAAATAATTATTATCAGCAAGAGTTGTCGGGTATGCTACCTGCTTCTATCAATGCGAAAGCACAAGAAGAGTTTGACGCTTTTGTAGAAAAATTAACAGCTGTTGGAGTAGAAGTCCTAGTGATAGAAGACACCAAAGAACCTGATACTCCTGACGCGTTGTTTCCTAATAATTGGATTTCTTTCCATGAAAATGGAGATATTGCTATTTATCCGATGTTTGCAGAAAATCGTCGTTTAGAGCGAAGAGAAGATGTATTAGAGGTTTTGGAAGAAAAAGGTTTCTCAATAGAAAATGTAATTGATTATTCCGAAGCGGAAGAAGAAGGAATCTTTTTAGAAGGTACAGGAAGCATGATTTTAGATAGACAAAACAGAAAAGCTTATTGTGCGTTGTCTCCCCGAGCGGATGAAGAATTATTTATTGAATTCTGCGAAGATTTTGAGTTTACTCCTGTAATTTTTGAAGCGAACCAAACAGTTGATGGACAAAGAGAAGCAATTTATCATACCAATGTCATGATGTGTGTTGCAGAAACTTTTGCTGTAGTGTGTTTAGATTCAATAGATGATAAAAAAGAAAAGAAAAACCTTTTAAAACATTTAAAGTCAGATAAAAAAGAGGTGATTGCTATTTCTGAAGAACAGGTAACTCAGTTTGCGGGGAATATGTTACAAGTTAGAGGGAATAATGACGAACGTTATTTAGTAATGAGTACCTCCGCATACGAATCGTTGACAAATCAGCAGTTAAGAAACTTAGAAAAGCACACAAAAATAGTCCATAGCTCGTTACAAACTATTGAAACCTGTGGAGGCGGAAGCGCACGCTGTATGATGGCTGAGGTGTTTTTACCAAAAAACTAAGTAGCCATTGAGTTTGAAACTTTATAATTTTTATAGTATTGCATTAAAATAAAAGAACAAATTACCGAAGAGGCAATCCCTTCAATAGCTAATGCAAATACAACTAGAGGCAAACTTAAATTTTGTCCCCAAAAAGAAGATTGTTCAAGTACTGTCATAAAACCAGCATCTATAAAATCTACATATATAATTAATCCCAAAATAGTTAAGGCTACGGCAATTATAGAGGTTCCAATTCCTAATAAAAAATTGCTGAAATATAACGACTCATGGTTTTTAACAATATTGGTTTTTATAGCTCTGTTAATACCATAAAGAACGAAAGCAAAGTTTAAAAAACGTAGTTCAGCAACATCTTCTAACCCAAAAATTTTCATAACTAAAAAGTAACCAGCAATGCCTGCAAAAATTAGCAAAGCATTGCTGAATATAATTCTATTGCTCGCCATAATATACTTTTTAAGATTTAGTAGTCTTAAAAGTACGAAATAATCGAATGAAAATCAATAATTTATAGCAAAGCTTCTCTTAAAATTGTTACAGGATGTTTTGCAATGCGTTTGGTTCCATCATAAATTTGATGACGACAACTAGTACCTGCAGCTACAATTTCTGTATAGTTTGAACAGTTTCTAACTTTAGGAAACAGAGTATCTTCACCTACTTGCATGCTTACTTTGTAATGCTCTTTTTCGTAACCAAAAGAGCCTGCCATTCCACAGCAACCTGTATTCATAATAGTAACCTTATAATTTTCAGGAATATTTAAAATTGAAAAGGATGCATGGGTACTCGATAAGGCTTTTTGATGACAATGCCCGTGAATTTTCAATGTTTTAGTTTCATTGGTAAAAGCATTCGTGTCAATGTTTCCTTTTGAATGTTCTGAAGCTAAAAACTCTTCAAGAGTAAAACAGTTTTCAGAAAGTTTTTTCGCTGCTACCTTATCACTTGCGATTCGCAAGTATTCATCTCTAAAGGTTAAAATAGCTGAAGGTTCAATCCCAACAAGAGGTGTTTCTTCAGAAATTAAGTTTTTAAAAGTAGCTACATTTTTATTAGCAATCTCTTTAGCTTCTTTTAAAAATCCTTTAGAAATATAGCTGCGTCCGCTTTCTTCGTGGTTTACGGTTTTTACTTCGTATCCTAGTTTTTCTAATACAACTACTGCATCTTTACCTATTTCAGCATCGTAGTAGTTCGTAAACTCATCGTTAAATAAGTAGATTGTTTTTTGAGACTTCTCGACTGCGCTCGAAGTGACATTATGAATTTTCAACCAAGCACTTAAAGGCTGTTTAGCCAATTTAGGAACCGAACGTTGTGTCGCAACTCCCATTACTTTTTTAGCCAAAGTAGTATTGGTAAAGAAGTTTGTTAATGCAGGAAATTTGCTTCCAAGCTTGTTGTATTTTGCATTGTTAGCAAATAATTTACTACGGAAAGAATAACCATTAGTTTCTTGATATTGATATAAAAATTCCGCTTTCATAGAAGCGATATCTACGTTACTTGGGCATTCACTAGCACAAGCTTTACAACTCAAACACAGGTCAAGAATTTCTTTTAATTCTTTTGAATCGAATTTGTTTTGAGCAGTATTGTTGGTCAAAACTTCACGAAGTGTATTAGCTCTAGCACGAGTTGTTTCTTTTTCGTTTCGAGTTGCTCGGTAACTAGGGCATAAGGTTCCGCCAGCTTCAGGAGATTTACGGCAATCACCAGAACCGTTACATTTTTCAGCTAATTTTAAAATACCTTCACTATCGGAAAAATCTTGTATGGTTTCAATGTTAGGTTCCGTTCTATCTATCTCATAACGTAAGCTCTGATCCATAGGGAAAGCATCAGTAATTTTTCCTTTGTTGAACACGTTATTTGGATCAAAAGCTTTTTTAATTCTTCGTAATAACTGGTAGTTTTTATCACCAATCATTAAAGGAATAAATTCTGCACGTACAATTCCATCACCATGTTCACCACTAAAAGAACCTTGGTATTTCTTAACCAATTTTGCAGTTTCAGTAGTTATCTTTCTAAACAACGTAACATCTGCAGATTTCTTTAAGTTTAAAATAGGACGTAAGTGCAATTCACCAGCTCCTGCATGCGCATAATACACAGCATTTTGCTGGTACTTGTCCATTATTTGGGTAAATTCTTCAATGTATTCTGGTAAATCTTCTAAAGCTACGGCAGTATCTTCAATACAAGCTACTGCTTTCATATCGCCCACAATATTTCCTAATAAACCTAAACCTGCCTTACGCAACTCGTGTACTTTGGCAATATCGTTTCCGTATACTTTCGGATAATGATATCCGAAGTTATTTGCTTTTAAATCTTCAATTAAATTATTAGCCAATACTTCAGCTTCTTCAATAGTATCAGCAGAAACTTCTAACATCAACACCGCTTCTGGATCTCCTTGTAAAAAGAAACGATTTTTAGTTTGTTCCCTATTGTTTTTGGTACAGTCTAAAATTACTTTATCCATCAATTCACAAGCATATAATTTGTGATTCATGGCAGTTACCGTAGCTTTTAAACTCTCATTAATACTATTAAAATGCGGACAAACCATAATGCTTTGCGTTGGAGGTAAGTCGTCTAATTGAATAGTAATTGCAGTAGAAAATACTAAGGTTCCTTCACTACCTGATAAGAATTTAGCTGGATTGATTGTAGGTTCTGTTCCTCCAAATAAATCAGAGGTTAAAAACTCATCAACAGCATACCCTGTATTTCTTCTATGAATGCTTTCCTTTGGAAACTCCTTTTTAATTTCTTGTTGAGCAGCTTCTGAAATAAGTTCAGTGTAAATTGCTCGATAGATATTTCCTTCTAAGGTGTTTTCTATTTTTTTCTGATTGAATTCTGCCGAAGTAACTTCAGAAAACATTACTTCACTACCATCACTCAACAATCCTTTAATAGCAATTACTTTATCTCTGGTAACACCATAACGAATCGAAGTACTTCCAGAGGAATTGTTACCAACCATTCCTCCAATCATACAGCGGTTAGAAGTTGAGGTATTCGGACCAAAGAACAAGCCGAAAGGTTTTAAAAATCGATTTAAATCATCACGAATAATTCCAGGCTCTACTGTAATCGTTTTGTTAATTTCATCAAAAGCCAACATATTCGTAAAGTGTTTCGACACGTCAACTACAATTCCGTCTCCTACACATTGTCCCGCTAAGGAAGTTCCTGCTGTACGTGGAATTAAGGTGATATTATTTTTGGTAGCAAAATCGATTAATTGCTGAATATCTTTTATATCCTTAGGATATGCCACAGCTAAAGGTATTTTACGATATACCGATGCATCGGTAGCGTAAATGTTTTTATGTAAATCGTCAAAAAACAATTCTCCTGTTAACGATTTTTCTAAGGTTTGTAGTTGTGTTGTTTGTATCATTATCTAAATTACCTAATATTGTATTGATTGGGTAAAGTATTACTTTATCGTTACAAATATCTATAATTAAAATTTGTAAAAGAGTTTAATTGATGTTTACTCTATGGGGATGTTTCTTTTAAAACAGGTGTCAAAACATATAAAAGTATCGGTACCCGCTACTCCGTTTATCAAATGTACTTTGTCGTAGAGTATTTTTTGTAAATGTTGATTGTCTTTTGCGTAAATCAAGATGAAAATAGCGTAGTTTCCGGACACGAAATTACATTCTGTTATCTCAGGAATTTTTTCTAATTCGCGCATTACATCTTTCGCAAAACGAGCTTCACGTAAACGAATACCTGTGTACGATTTAGTTTTGTAGCCTAAGCTTTTTTCTTCTAAAACAAACTCTGCATTTTTAATTACACCTTCTGCTGTTAATTTTTTAATACGTTGATGAATTAAGGAGTTAGAAACTTTTAACTCATCTGCAATTTGCGAATAGGCTTTACGAGCATCTAAACGAAGTTTTGATAGTATTTGTTTGTCTATATAATCAAATTGATTTTCCAAAAGAATAATGTTGTTTAGTTAGAATAAACTCAATATAAAACCCGTTATGCTTTTTGATAAAAACTCTGTCAATTCGAGTGGATTTCACGATTGAAATGAGTGAAATTTGTATCGAGAATTAGGATTTTTGTACATAAAAAAGTTCTCGATACGATTTTTCGTTCCTCAAAATCACTCGAACTGACATTAATCTTGTTTGTTTACTTCAAAATGAACAACGAGTTAATGTAAGCTATAAAATACACAATCGTTTTTAACGAAAAAAGCGTAGCCACAAATTTACATTTACGGCTACACACATTTTTTTACTATTTGATTTTATGATTAAGCATTTATTTCTGCCAAGCAGTTTTGTATGCTTTCATCTTGCATATCTTCATACCATTTTGTTAACGTATAAACAGGTTCCCCTAAATCTTTTTCAAATAAATCTTGATTAGAAGTACCTTGGTATTCACGTTTAGCATCATCTGTTCCTAAGTTTGAGGCAAAAATTCCTGCTGCACTTACAGGTAAGAAATCTTCGTAAACCATAGGTTCTATACTTAAATAACCATCCTCTAATAATTGGTTTACATCTACTTTTGTATACACTTTATCTTTAGATAAAGTAGCTGCTTTATTAGTAGTAAAGTAATGGAAATAAGCTAAATCTTCAGAATGTAATTCTTCATAGTTATCAGGGAAAACTTTAAAATTTTCTGCTAATAATTCGTTGTATTCTGAGGCATTTTCGGCAGTTGGTGATCCACCAATAGCTTTACGTGTTTTATTTAACAACTCATGATAAAGATCAAGTCCTTTTTGAGTTAATGCAGCCCCACGTTGTTCTATCTCACCAAAACGAGCTTTGTGTTCGCCTATTTCTTCTTTTTCAACATTGTTTTTAAAAGTTACTTTTTCAGTCAATGCTTTAAAACTTGTTTGACGTAATAAAATAGGGCATTTTCTTGCTGGAGGTCCTTCGATATTGTCTTTTGGTGGAATATTACGAGCCTCCATGCTTACTTGCACCTTGTCTATGTCTAAGGTTCTAGGAGTTAGGTGGTTGATGTGAGGTCCTTTGAAAGCAACAACATCAGCAATTAATCTGTGTTGATTTAGTAAGGCTTCGTACATTTCATAATCTACGGTAGCAGTATCGTGCCAACGAAAAGTTTCCAATGCTTCTAGTACAAAGATTTCGGCATCTTCTTTATTTAACCCTCCTTCTTTTTCAGATTTATCAATAAGTTGTAAAACTTTTTCTGTAAAAATTTGACGTTTTTCTAAAATAGTTTCAACATTGTTACGAAGCTGAGGATCATCAATTAAATCTATACGTAATAAAGAAGTAAAAACTCTGAATGGAGCTTGATTAAGAGCGGTGCTTTCAATAGCTCTAAACGCTGTAGAATGAACAGGAACACCGGCTGGAGCTAAATCATAATAACCAACAGAATACATTCCCATTACTTTAAACAAACGTCTCATCGTAAATAACTCATAAGGCTTACCCAAACGAATTGCTCCGTGGCGTTCCATATTTAATCGAGTTAATTCGCCAGTATGTGCTAACTGTTCTTCAATTTCTTTAGACTCTGAAAGAACATTTTCATTTATGCCATGAACCAAATCAAGAAGTTCACCATAAAGAGGTACCTCTTTTTTATACATATCAGACATAATTTTAGAAAAGCGGTTACGAATGTATTCTGGAGAAACAAATTCTTCAGCTGTATATTCTAGTTTATTTTTTGAGGACATAGTTTGTTAAAATTTGCTGCAAATTAAATGAATTTAATCTTTTTTAGTGTTTATAAATGTAAATTTTGTTTTATAGATGTTTTTTTTAGGTTAATTTAATTCCTTGAAAGCAGTTTTTTTAATCCAAAAGACAATTTTCACAAAAAAAGTGTTTTTTAAAAGTCAATTTGACTTTGTTTTAGGGTATAAGCTTTAGTAAAACGTTTTAGAGTTTTTAGTAAACCAAGAGTAATTTAAAACCTCACATTATTCAATGTAGAGTTCTTTATTTTGAAGAGATTTAAAAGTATACAGACTCCACATCTTCTGGAATAGCAACTTTTTCTTCTAGATTGTTTTGAATCAATATTTCTTTAAGTTTTTTTCGAGTTAACGGACAGTGGTTTATAGCTTCCATGTGATTTGCTATAACCAAGCCATGTGAGTTTTTAACAAATTTGATGATATCATCTACATTCATAATAAGATTTTTAAATACATCAAATTGAGCAGCACCACTAGCTAATACACTAATTTCAGGTTTGTATTCTTTAGTACTTTATGAACGGCATCTGTATATACAGTATCAGAACTCAGATAAATTGATTTTTGATTTGGTAATTTTATATGAAAACCAAGCACATTACCCATAAGTTTAGCAACAAATCCGTAGCCATGTTTTGCAGGTATTCCTTCAATCTCTCCTCCTAAAAAAGCTTGTTTTTCCCAGTATTTTAAACTTTGAACAATATTTAATCCTCTTTTTTTAAATGCTTTTTCATCCTTTATACTACAGGTGACAGGAATATTATTTTTAATTAAAAATTTAACAGCAGCATTGTCAATATGATCTGGGTGTTGATGTGTAATTAAACAGTGAGTTACTTTTTTTAGAAGAGAATATGTATTATTAGGAAGTGGAACAGTTGGTTTTTTTCTAGCTTTATGTCTAAATAGTGTAAACGGAGGCATAATTCCTTGATTACCTAACATAGGGTCGACAAGAATAACTTCTTTTTCAGTTTCAATAATTATGGTAGCATTTCTTATTTGATGTATGTGTAACATTGTATAATTTTTTAGTTATGCAAATGTCTTTTTTACACTATCTATTTTCATTGATTCAAATCAATAAATACGCTTTTTAATTCTGCTTAGTGTTTCTGGAGTTACGTTTAAGTATGATGCTAAATGGTATTGTGGTATATACTGTATCCATTCTGGTTTGTATATAAAAAGCTCATTGTACAACTCCTCTGGAGATTTTGTAACACGATTAAACTCTAGTTTTTCTTTTTGTTTTAAAAGCTTTTTAAAAGAAGCTTCAATAAAGGTTTTTCCACATTGATATTTTTCTAGTAAATCAAAAAAAGGTTGTCTTTCAATACTTAAGATTTCTACAGTAGTTAAGCTTTCTTGGTTTTTCTTTGTTTTAGTATTTTGATTAAAAGTTAGTAAATCAGAAATAAACTGAGGCTTTGTATAAAAGTTGATATTGATTTCTTTCTCCTGATTTGCGTAATACTCTCTTACAATTCCGTTATTTAAAAAACGCAACTGTTTTTCTTTAGAATTTTCTTGAAGTAAAAAACTTCCTTTAGCATGTTTTTCAACCTTAAATAAAGAAAATAGTTCATCAAGTCCATGTTGATTCAAAGGGAATTCTGTTTTGAAGAATTTTGAAATCTCTGTAAACTGTTCCATTAATTCTGTTTTTCAATTCCAAAAACTAACGGTTTAGAATCT
Source organism: Tenacibaculum sp. L6 (assembly GCF_028823685.1). GTDB lineage: Bacteria > Bacteroidota > Bacteroidia > Flavobacteriales > Flavobacteriaceae > Polaribacter. The sequence goes on from NZ_JAPEHZ010000019.1 coordinate 24,991, forward strand.
TTATCTAACAAAAAGATAGATATTCCAGCCAGAATTCCAAATCCATAGCTTGTTGTGTAAATCTTTTACTCTTTTAATAGCTAAAGTTACAGCGCTATAAAACAAAATAAAACCAAAAGGTAAACTAGGTATACTAAATGGTTTTACAACTTTATGTGTAGCTAGTAAGTACGCATCTTTAGAACTTATGATTGATATTACATTAGTATTTATAATTAAATCACTAATGCTACTAAAAGCTAGCAAGAATAAAATTATTATACCCAATAAAAATTCTTGCTTACTAATCATTTTTCTTGGATCAAATAATAGTTTTAGTATTTTGTAATTCATAGCACTTTTTAAGTAATAAGAAAAATAAGTGAATTTTATATATGTTTTTTTGTGTCAAAAAATATTTTAATAAAACGTCAGCCTTAAATAAATTTAAGACTGACGTTGTGTGGTCTAATTTACTGTCTTTTTAAATTAGTATTAATTATAAGAGACCATTTGTTAGCAACTAGCAGTTCATTATTAATTAATAAGTCTGTTTTTTCATCATAAATAACAATAGAAGTAGTCTCATTTTTTTTAATGAAGCTGAGCTCTATTAATGCAATTGTTTTATCGTTTATACTTCGTGTTTTTTTTATGATATTACATTCTTTAATAGTTTTCAAGTCAATTACTTGGTTATGGTTGTTCTCTTGAGATTGTTTATGAAAGAAAAGAAAACTTTTAGATTTATCAATACCTAAAACAAAATCATTACAAAATTCATACTCTTCTATATTACAGTTATATTCTTGGGAAAGATTATTTAGTATTTGAAGCTTTTCATTCTTTTTTGTTGTTTGTCTTTTACGTACTAGTATAAAAGGGGCTATACATATAACTAATAGTACAGCACCAACGATTGTGGTTCCTAAATCCATTTATTTTTAAATTAATTACATTAAGTTTTACTCTTTAATTTATAAAGAGTATATTTTTGATAGTGAGATTGATTAGTTGGTTATTAAAAACTTAATGTTTTCACCAATGATAATGGAAAGGAAATATTAAATTAGATTTTCTATAGTTTATTAAAACATTTCTTGAAAAAGAAATATATTGAAGATATTTTCTGTTGAAAAATAATTCAACAGATTTAAAATTGATTCCTGCTTCTGAGAATGTGTTTTTTACATTATTTGAAGGAGGATTATTAGAGTAATTAGTGAAGTTTTCTGACTCTAAGGTATGTTCTACCCCCTTAGAAGAAAGTTTTTGTTTGTATTCTTTATGTGAAGAGTATGGGTTGCTAAACTCACTAGAAAAAGATTGATCTTTTTGCGTATAACCAATGGTAGAAAAATATACCATTGTAATAAAAAGGACGCTTAAAAATCGTAATATCTTATTCATACTACAAAATTACTTTAATAATTAAAATTAAAACCGATTATTAGTTAATTTTTAAGGCTTTCGTTGATTTCTTTAAAAATGTTAGGTTTATCAGCAAGAACAATTAAAATGTCAGCAGCATTTATTGTCGTTGAACCATTAGGAGTTATATAGTTACCATCTCTTTTTATCAAGGCTATAATGGCGTTTTTAGGGAAATCTAATTCTACAATTTTTTTGTTTGCCGACTTGCATGATTCTGTAATTATAACTTCTTGCATTATAGCTTTCGGATTTTCTTCTAAGAGCATATCTGTAGCACTGAGTTTTTTTGTTTCTTCAGGTAAAGCAACATTTAACCATTTTGCAACAATACTAAGCGTTGTACCTTGTATTAAAATAGAAGTAACCGATATAAAAAATACAATGTTAAAAATAATATTAGCTTTATCTATACCCGCTAAAAGAGGATAGGTTGCAAATACTATAGGAACCGCGCCACGTAAACCAACCCACGAAATATAAAAACGTCTTCTTAACTTCATTTTAAAAAAGAGTAAACTAATAAAAACTCCCACAGGGCGAGCAATAAAAATTAAGAAGAGAGAAATGATAAGTCCAATACCAATGTAAGGAACAATTTGTGAAGGAAAAACAAGTAATCCTAATGTTAAGAATAGTACAATTTGCATTAACCAAGCTAATCCATCAAACATTTTTAAGATCGTTTTTTTATGAATTAAGTTTTGATTTCCTAAGTAAACAGCACAAATGTAAATAGCTAAAAAGCCATTACCGCCTATAAAATCGGTAAAAGAAAAAGTAATAAACATAAGAGCAATAACCAAGACAGGATACAACCCTTCAAAGTCAAGCTTTATTGAGTTTATTGTTTTTTTACTAAGCATTCCAAATAAAAAACCAGCAATAGCACCAACTCCCATTTGCTGTAAAAATAAAGGTATTATAGAGGCTAAACTTTGATCTTGATGGGTAACCAATGTTAAAAAAGCAATAGTTAGTACGTACGCCATGGGGTCGTTACTACCACTTTCTAATTCTAAAGTAGGACGTAAATTTTCTCTTAACGCTAAGTTTTTAGAGCGTAAAATAGAGAATACTGCAGCAGCATCGGTAGAAGAAACAATAGCACCTAGTAGTAAGCTTTCATAAATTGTAAAATCGGTAATATTCCATACGAAGAGACCCAAAGAAACAGCGGTAAGCAATACGCCTAAAGTAGAAAGTACCAATCCTTCTTTGAGTATGGGTTTAACAGCCTTCCAGTTTGTATCTAACCCTCCAGAAAATAGAATAAAATTTAAAGAAACAATTCCTATAAACTGTGCAGCTTTCGGGTCGTCAAAAATAATACCACCAATACCATCAGACCCAGCGAGCATTCCAATAGTTAAAAATAGTAGCAGAGTAGGAACTCCAAATTTATACGATGTTTTTCCAACTATAATACTTATTAAAAGTAAAACTGACCCGATTAATAAAATATTTTCAATGGTTAAATTCATGCAAGGAATGTTTTAAACAAATATATAGGTTTTCGTATTTTTATTATTAAGTTTTTATATAAAGAAAAGCCAAAGCTGTACAGCTTTGGCTTAACTAATAAAACCAAGTATTAGTGTCATCGGAGTTAGCTAACCAATGAACTAATGTTGTTAGTGTCAACTATATGTTAATATATGGTGTAATCATAAATTTTTATCCGTTCATTACCCATGATAGTAAGAGTGTGTATAACAGGGTAACTATTTTCATAAAAAAGTTACCTTTAAAAAAGAAGTCGAATAAATCATTCATAGTTTTTCAGTTTATGAGATTACCAAGTTTTAAAAGCTAATTCTCCATCTTCATCATACAATCTACGGAAACCTTTAGAGATATTATCTAGTGTATTATTAGCGATTGTTATAGTACCTACATGACCATCGTTACAGTCTACTTCTAAAACAAGTTTATCAATTGTTTTGTTCTTATTGAATTTAGAGCTGATAACGTTTATATTTATGTTTTTACGATCTTCGAACCAATTAATTAATTTGTTAAGTTCATCTTCAGTAGTTTTTTTAGAAATGATAAATTCAGCTTTTATATCATTTATAGTACTGTTAAAAAGGAAACTTACTTCATCATTATTGTCAGAATTCCAATCTTCAGACTCTTCATTATTGTTGATGTCCTCTTCATCACAATCCATACATTCGAAACCTTTTGATGTCATTTTAAAATGATGATTAGCCATATCTCGATCATAAATATTTAGTGTATTTTTTACACCATCTAAGAAATTACGAGACGATCCTTCAAAATAAATAGTTGTTCCTTCAGGAATGTATATTACTGCGTTTATCTCTTCATCTTTCCAAATGTTTTTAAAAGCACTTAAAAAGAAGGCGTCAAAAACAATAGTATTGTTATCGCTTTTATAAGTATATTTTATAGCTTCTGCATTATTGTTTGCATCATTGCGCTTTTTTCCTTCGGATGTTTTTTTAATTTCAATATATGCGCTATCAGTTTCACTTTTACGAACATCAATATTAATGTTGTTAGAATATTTTAGTTCTTTATCGTCAACATTCACCAACATAGCGTTATCACGATTTCGTAAATTATGTAGATAATGAATGTTATCATCATTAACAACTCGAATCTTTAAAGGTTCTTGCTGATTGTAGGTAATACTATGTTTAGTAACATGTGTACCATCATAAGCATGAGATGTAGCAAACTCTATTCCTGTAAAACCTATAGCTAATAATGAGATTAACCATAAACCGAACAAGGTTAAAATAGTAGCAGTGCTTAATTTTTTAATATTCGGAGATAAAATTCGTAACCCTAAAATAAATAAGACTACAAAAGGAATACCGATTAAGAAAAATAAGAAGGTCATTAATAACCATTTAGGCATTACTGAGTCGTAGAAAAATGGTGGGTATTGAACCATGTCTCCATCGAAATTTAAAATCTCTAAGCTTCCTACAGAGAATAAACCTAACAATAATGAAATGATAGTAATACCTGCAATGAAAATTAATAAAACGCCCATGAATTTACCGAACACTTTGAATAGTGTTAATAAAATTTTACCCATTGTGTCTAAAAAATCTTGTAATCCTGATTTCGTTTGGTTACGTAGCTTTTGGTAATCAGCATTCGAAATTTTATCAGTTAAATCATGGGCGCCTTCCTTTACCTTTGATGATAAGTTTTCAAATTCGTTACGAATTTTTTTTTCAATATTATCAATGTTTACGGCTTCACCTTCCATTTGTAATTTCTCAGAGGTCGTTTTAGCTTCAGGTAGAATAACCCATAAAATGATATATCCGATGATTCCAAAACCGAAACCAGCTAAGGTTAGAATAAGAAAAGCTAAACGAATCCAAACAACATCTATATTAAAATAGTGTCCAAGTCCAGAACAAACTCCTCCTAAAAACTTATCGTCACCATCTCTAAACATTTTTTTGCTAGCGGTGTTTCTTTTATGATTGTATGAAGTGTTTTCGTTATAGGCTTCTTCAGCTTCAGCATAATCTTCAGGTTGTCCCATAATAGCGATGATTTCTTCAATATCGCTTTCATTTACTACTTGACGAGCGTCTGTAATTCTTTCTGATAATAATTCACTAATGCGTGCTTCGATATCGGCAATGATTTCGTTTTTTCCTTGCGGATCATCACTTAACGAACGAGCGATAGCGTCTAAGTATCGTTTTAATTTCTGATAGGCAGTTTCATCTATGTGGAAGAAAAATCCGCCCAGGTTTATATTTATTGTCTTATTCATCTTTAGTTGATTTTGTACTTGTTACTTGGTTTACTGCGTTTACTAAATTATGCCATGTTTTGTCTAATTCTTTTAAAAACATTCCGCCATTTTCGGTGAGTACGTAATATTTTCTTGGAGGTCCAGAGGTTGATTCTTCCCATCTGTAACTTAATAGTCCTGCATTTTTTAAGCGGGTAAGTAACGGATATATGGTTCCTTCAACCACAATCATTTCTGCACTTTTAAGGTTAGAGAGTATCTCAGAGGTATAAGCATCTCCTTTTTGTAAGATTGATAAGATGCAATATTCTAAAACACCCTTACGCATTTGTGCTTTTGTGTTTTCTATCTTCATGTAATGCGGTTTATGGTTATTTTATAAATTTTATTGTAAAAGGGTAGTGATATAGTTCGCCTTTATTAGCATTCATAGCAGCTATAATTATCAATGCTATTTTTATCAGTGCTATAAGTCCTGCTAACGAAGCAAAACCTAATAAGCCAAATAACCCTCCATAACCATGATGTCCTCCAAAGTCGATGTCAATTCCATTAAATCCGTGGAATATATTTCTAAATAAGAACGGTATAAAAGAAGCACTAACTATAAAAATGTACAATCCGAAACTAATATTAAAGTTTACGGCTTCTTTACCGTGTTCATCTAAAAATGCACTTCTCTCTTTTAAAGTTTGCCATAAGATTAAAGGAGTAATGATACTTCCTAGTGGGAATAAATATCCTGCAAATGCAGATATATGTATTAAAAAGGCATTGGTTTTTTGGTTATTGTGTTGCATAATAAAATGAATTATATAATACTTTACAATGCAAATATATATCTTTTAAAAGGTATTATGCAATACATAGTACTAAAAATTAACAAAATTTAACGTTTGAGTTTCGTGATTTAATTGAATAAAAAGCCGTACATTGCCTGTAAATACTGAAAAAATGAAGTTTACACCTAGAAAAGTTAATGCTTTTTTATTTTTTAAATTACCAGCAGCTTTTTTTACTGGAGTACGTTTAAAATCACTTACTGATGATACAGCTGAGGTAAAAGTTACCTACAAATGGGTAAATCAAAATCCGTTTAAATCGATGTTTTGGGCGGTACAGGGTATGGCGTCTGAATTAGCCACAGGAGTTTTGGTAATGAAAGAGATTGCAGCGTCAAATAGAAAAATTTCGATGTTAGTAACCAACATGAATGGGACTTTTACCAAAAAGGCAACAGGAAAAATTCGTTTTGAATGCAATCAAGGGCAATTAATAAGAGAAACGATTCAAAAGGCGATTGAAACAGGTGAAGGACAAACAGTAATTGTTACTGCAGAAGGTTTTAATAACGAAGGAATTTCGGTATCGAAATTTGAATACGAATGGAGTTTGAAAGTGAAATCGTAACAAATTACAGTTTTTATGTCTAATAGATAAAACTAAAAAATATGAATGCACACGAAATAGATTATCGCATTTTTGGAGAAGAAATGCAGTATGTTGAAATAGAATTAGATCCGCAAGAAGGGGTAGTTGCTGAGAGTGGTAGCTTTATGATGATGGATTCTGGTGTAGGAATGAATACCATTTTTGGAGATGGCTCAAATCAAGAGAAAGGATTGTTGGGAAAGATTTTTTCTGCAGGAAAACGAATTTTAACAGGAGAAAGTTTGTTTATGACGGTGTTTACGAACGAAGGTCAAGGAAAAAAACAAGTTTCTTTTGCTTCTCCATATCCAGGAAAGATTATTCCAATCGATTTAACCGAGTTTGGTGGAAAGTTTATCTGTCAAAAAGATGCTTTTTTATGTGCAGCTAAAGGTGTATCGATAGGAATTGAATTTTCTAGACGTTTAGGTAGAGGGTTGTTTGGTGGAGAAGGTTTTATTATGCAAAAAATGGAAGGTGATGGTATCGGATTTGTACATGCTGGAGGTACGATGGCAAAGAAAGTATTACAACCAGGTGAAGTATTAAAAGTAGATACAGGTTGTATCGTAGGTTTTACCCAAGATGTTGATTATGATATTGAGTTTGTAGGCGGAATAAAAAATACCATATTTGGAGGCGAAGGATTGTTTTTTGCAACTCTTAAAGGCCCAGGTACCGTATATATTCAATCGTTACCGTTTAGTCGATTAGCTGGAAGAGTATTGGCAATGGCGCCTCAAACAGGAAAAGGAGATAAAGGAGAAGGAAGTGTGTTAGGAGGTTTAGGTAATCTTTTAGATGGAGACAATCGATTTTAGAAAATAAACTGCATAAAAAAAGCCGCTAAATCTAGCGGCTTTTTTTATGTGTATAGGTTGTTTATATTCCTAATTCATCAAACATGCTGATTAATTTTTCTCCTTCAGATGGAGCAGGAGCATTAGGACTTACAATATTTCCATCAGGATCAACGATGATAAATCTAGGTAATCCTTTAATTAAGAAATTTTGAGCCCAGTCTAATTTTAAGTGACTATCTCCAGCCATTAATTGAATACCAGTCATTTCTCTATCTTGGATTGTTTCTTTCCACTTTTCATCGTTCCCTTTATCATCAACATTAATACTAACAAACTCAATGTTTTTACCATGGTATTCTTGCTCTAATCTTTTTAATAAAGGAATTTCTCTTTTACAAAAAGCACACCAAGTAGCCCAAACATCAATGTATAAATATTTTCCTTTACCTAATAAATCATCCATAGAGGTTGTTCCTCCGTTATAATTAACGTAATCCTTAAATTTAGGAGCAGGTTGCCCTTTTGCTGTAGTCTTTAAAAGGTCGTAGTCTTTGGTAATTTCTTTTTTATGAGCTTCATTAGTAGAGTAAGCCATAAATTTTCTATAAAACTCCTTTAAATCACTAGTATATGTAATACTGTTTTGAGCACTTTTGTATAATAAATCATTTTTAGCTACTGTGTCAGTTACTTCTGTATGAACAGTTTCTAAATAAGTTAAGTATAAATCTTCGCCTTCTTTATTCTTTTCTTTAGCGATTTTATTCAATTCAGTTTCTAACATAGCTCTGTAAGAAAATGAGTTTATGTAATCATCACCACTACTATAATTAAAGTTTTCTAAAGGGTTAGGGAAGTTTTCAGAAACTTTAAAATCTTTGTTTCTTGTTAAAGTAGCATGAAAATCTTGGTAATTATATAAGTTTCTTAAGCACTCGTAATCTATATTTTTAACTTCGTGTTTTAAAAAATCAGCAGGTAATTGTTTAGAGATAGAAAGTTCAGTTAAGGCTTCTTTATATTCATCAGTTTTAGCTAAAAATTCCTCTTCTTCCAAAGCAAAAAATTGGTTAGCACTAACAATAATATCACTCCAAATCTTTTGCTTCTCAACAAAATAGTTGTTAATGTTTGCGTGTGCACCTTCAAAATTAACAACGTCAGCATTTTTATAATCAAATACAAGACCTGTGTCGTCTGTTTTAGTTAGGTATAGGTTAAGAGGTGTTTTGTTGAAAAATAAAGTATAGTAACCATCTCTATCAATTTTAAGGGTGTCAACAAAAGAACCAGTTTCTCTATCAAACTTTATTTTTTTCTCAAATTTAAAGCCAGATAAAGTAATATCTCTTCGTTTAAAGTTTTCAACTTTACCAGATAAAATCAGATAGTCTTTTACAGGTGCTTGTTCCTCTTTTTTACATGAAATTATGGTAACTCCTATGAGGGCTAAAAGTACTAGTTTTTTCATTGTTTCTCGTTTAATATATATGGTGTTCAAGGCGCCGAAGTTAGTTTTTTTAACGTTTTTATCAAAGAAATTAACATATTATTTAAATACCCCTACTTTTTTACGCGAAAAGATCTTGAAAATTTATCTTTTTTTAGGTTCTTTGTACACCTCAAAAATATTAAAATGGATACTACACATATAATAAGTTCACAACCAATAGGTTTAGAAGATATTCATAGTATTGTATTACTAGATAAAAAACTTTCATTATCAGAAGAATCAAGACAAAAGATACAAAAGTGTCGTACGTATCTTGATGGGAAAATGAAAACACATAGCGATCCTATTTACGGAATTAATACAGGATTTGGTTCGTTGTGTAATGTGAAGATTAGCGGAGAGAATTTACAACAATTACAAGAAAACTTAGTAATGAGTCATGCTTGTGGAACAGGTGATGAAGTGCCACAAGAGATTGTAAAATTAATGTTGTTGTTAAAAATTCAATCGTTAAGCTACGGACATTCAGGTGTGCAATTAGCAACAGTTGATCGTTTGATAGATTTTTACAATAACGATATTCTTCCAGTAGTTTATACACAAGGTTCGTTAGGTGCTTCTGGAGATTTAGCTCCGTTAGCACATTTATCGTTACCGTTAATTGGTTTAGGAGAAGTATATGTTGATGGAGAGCGAATTTCTGGAGAAGCATTATTAGCAAAGTTTGGATGGGAGAAAATCAATCTACAATCTAAAGAAGGATTAGCCTTGTTAAATGGAACTCAGTTTATGAGTGCTTATGGAGTGCATAATTTATTAAAAGCGTATAAATTATCATACTTATCAGATGTTATTGGAGCTGCCTCGTTAGAAGCTTTTGACGGAAGAATAGAGCCTTTTAATGAGTTGATTCATTTAGTACGTCCGCACAACGGACAGTTAGCTACAGCAAAACGTATTTCTGAATTGTTAGCAGGAAGTGAGTTGATAACGCAGCCTAAAGAACACGTACAAGATCCGTATTCGTTTAGATGTATGCCACAAGTTCACGGAGCAACGAAAGATACTTTAGAGTTTGTAAAGAAAACATTTGTGACTGAAATTAATTCGGTAACGGATAATCCAAATGTGTTTGTAGATGAAGATATCGTGGTTTCTGGAGGAAATTTTCACGGACAACCGTTAGCATTAGCCTTAGATTATTTAGCGATTGCGATTGCTGAATTAGGAAATATCTCAGAAAGAAGAACCTATCAGTTAATTTCTGGTTTACGCGGATTACCAGCGTTCTTGGTTTCTAACCCAGGATTGAATAGTGGATTTATGATTCCTCAGTATACAGCAGCAAGTATTGTAAGTGCCAATAAGCAATTCTGTACACCATCGAGTATTGATTCTATTGTGTCGAGTAACGGACAAGAAGATCATGTGAGTATGGGGGCAAATGCAGCTGTAAAAGCTAAAAAAGTAATTGACAATGTATGCTCGGTATTGGCTATTGAGTTGATGAATGCTTCACAAGGATTGTCTTTTAGAGAACATAATACTTCTGAGTTTTTAGCTTCTTTTGTAGAGATGTTTAGAGAAGATGTACCTGTGGTGAATGACGATAGAGTATTGCATAACGATATTAAAAATGCAGAAAGCTTTATTAATAACTTAACTATTGAAGTAGAAGAGTTGTTTTAAGGAACAATAAAATCATATAAAAAAAACTCCAGCTGTAATTTCCAGTTGGAGTTTTTTGTTTTTAACGGTTTTGTATAAGAATAGTTGTGTGTTTTAGGCACTAAAGTTAGCAAATAAATAACAGATAGAAAGTCTGCAAGGATTTTCGTAAGTAGGCGAGAACTAGCCATTAATTATACACGTTAGCAAACGTTTTTAATAATTTGTACTATTCAGTTTCTGTTGCTGTAATAGTATTTGATTTAAAAGTTTTATCATTTAAAGTTTTCATTTTAGGGACTTTGTAAAGAAAATCTTTCAATTTTATAAAGTTATCATTTTCAGTACTTCTATATTCACCCAAACTATAATATAAAACTCCATTTAATTCTTTTGTTTGTTTAGTAACTAATTCATATTGAGTTTTTAAATCCTCTATAAATTCCTCTTCAAATGGATTTATATATGGCTTGTAAACTACACTAATTTTATATTCTCTTTTTGAGCAAAAATCTCCGTCAAATCTATTTATTTCAATATTTTCAAAAAGTTTTGACTCATTAGGTTTTAACTCAACTAATTTGCTAAATAAACGAGAAGGTCTTTCGTTTGCCATAACCTGTTCATATGGCTCATTATCTATTTTACACTTTTTATTAGAAGTAATTTCTAATTTAAAAGGATATGCATATAAACCATTTGAATTTAATTCATTATTTCTATCTAGGTGTTTGTCAAAAAAATAATTTTTGGGAGAAATAATATAAATTAAACTGTCAGTGTTATTTTTAAAAGAAATATCTAAAGTCAGTTTGCTCTCTTTTGATTTATAATTTGCCTTAGTTATTTCAATCGAAACTTCGCCCTGTCCGAAAGAATAAATTGTTACTAATAATAAAAAGGTTGTTAATGTTTTTTTCATTGAGTTGGTTTTTAATGTTTGCTAACGGTCTCGTATAACCGTCAGTTACGGATTTAAAGTTAATGATTTTCGGTTAAGAACTGACGTTAGCAATTCCGAGTGGATTCGGACGTAGTCGAATCCGCCGTAATTGCGGTTATACATCTTAAGTTAGCAATTGTTTAACTTTAGTAATAAAAACCAGAAAGAAAAAAGCGTAGAGTAAGGTTATGATATACGTTGAAACCTAGATTTCGTCAACATTGATAATCCCTACGCTTTACTACTTTAAATTCGTTCAGTTCTGTGAGACCAAGATCTCGATTTCAAGTTGTTGAATTGATAGTAGTTATTTTCTTTCCAATCCTTTTTTTCTTATGAGTAAAAATAAACAATTTTTAGGAATCGATGTAAGTAAAGATGTTTTAGATGTGTATGATTATCAGGGTAATTCGTATCAATTTAAAAATGATACATCAGGCTTTAAAGAGCTGTTGTTAATCACAAGTAATTTAACTCATTGTATAATGGAAGCCACAGGGTATTATCATGTACGATTAGCTTATTTTTTAACAGAAAAAGGAGTTTTGGTATCTGTAGAAAATCCGTTGAAGATAAAACGTTTTATTCAAATGAGTTTATCAAAAGTAAAGACGGATAAGAGTGATGCAAAACAGTTATATAATTATGGCGTAAGTCAAGCTCCTTCTATATGGAAAGGAGAAAGCAAGGATCAACAAGAATGTTTACAAATAGTACGTTTGTTGAGTGTTTACACGAAACAATCTACTCAATTAAAGAATAAGCTTCATGGCTAATCAGTATTAGGAACTCCATCGAAATTGGTAGTTAGTTCCTTAAAAAGGCAACTAAAAAATATACAAAAAGAGATGGTTAAATTAGAAGATTTGTTGCTAGAGAATGTAAAAAAGAGCTATCAAGAAGAAGTGACTTTATTAAAGTCTATTCCAGGAATAGGAGGTAAAACAGCATTAATGTTATTAGTTTTTACCGATGGATTTAAGCGTTTTACTTCAGCAAAAGAGTTGTGTAGTTACGCAGGTATTACACCTACTATTAGAGAATCAGGCAGTAGTATAAAAGGACGCCCTCGAATAAGTAAAATGGGAAATCCAAAGCTTAGAAATTTATTGTTTATGTGTAGCTTTAATGCTTGTAAATACAACAAAGCATGTAGAGAACTTTATGACCGAATAGTTGCTAAAGGTAAGAGTAAAAAACTAGCTTTAATAGCGGTATGTAATAAGCTACTAAAACAAGCTTTTGCAATAGTAAAAAGTGGTTTGCCTTATGATGCAAATTATAAAAGTACTTTGGTTTAAAAAAGTATAAAATTTACTTGTTTTTTACCTCAGTTCTTTGTTAGC